>BDTD01000034.1 GCA_002897635.1 bacterium BMS3Abin11
GTGGCTTGCCACGAAAACTGTAGGTGCGAATTCATTCGCACAATGTGCATAAACATTGGCATCGCTGTGCGAATGAATTCGCACCTACATTTAATACCCCGTCAGCTTGCTGCGGGGTAGTTTATTTCTCCAGTAAAGTTTTACGTTTTATGTTTTACGTAACACCTAATACGTAAATCGTAAAACGTTTTTATCTATTTTTGTATTGCCTTTGCAACAGCACAAGAAATACCGGTACCCCGATCAGGGCGGTAATAACGCCTACCGGAATCTGCTGGGGTGCGAGCAGGGTGCGTGCCAGGGTGTCAGCGAGTACCAGGAAGCTGCCACCAGCCAATACGGCAGCTGGTAATAGTAATCTGTAGTCTCTTAGACCGATTAATCGTAGCGTATGCGGGATGATCAGTCCGACAAAACCGATACTACCGGCCATGCTGACGGCGGTGGCAGTCATTGCAGCTGCCAGAATAAATATCATCATTCTCAGTATTTTGATGTTCTCTCCCAGAGCAGCGGCCTGCTGTTCACCGTGCGCCAGTAAATTTAGGGGCCGGGCAATTGCCCAGCTTGCGATAAACGTGATAGGCAAGATGTAAAATCCTGTGGCTGTCTGGCTGGCCTGAGACAGATCTCCCATTAGCCAGAATAATATTCCCTGCATCTGCTGCTGGTTGGAAAGTGAAAGCAGAAAGCTGATGACAGCGCCCCAGCCTGCGGCGATAACGACACCCGTTAGCAGCAGGCGCTCAGTAGTCCATTTACCATTAGAGAAGCTGATGCTGAATACTAGCAGAGTTGATATGAGCGCTCCGACAAAGGCTGTCAGCGGTGTCCAGCCTGATGAAACACCCAGTAACAAAGCTGCCAGGGTAAATGCGCCGGCACCACCTGAAATGCCCAGAATATAGGGCTCTGCTAATGGGTTGCGTAACAACACCTGTAACAGTGCGCCAGCCATTGATAGTAGCGCGCCGACGATGAAGGCATCCAGCGCCCTGTCGATGCGTAGCGTAAAAATTATTTTCGTTAAAGCGCTTGACTCGCCCGACAGGACAGGAAGTAACTCCTTAATACCGATATTTGAACTGCCGGAAAGTAGCGCCAGCAACATGCTGGCAGGGACAAGCAGCAATAACAGGCTGAGTAGTTTGTACTTATGGGTCATTAAGGAGCTTCTGATCAATTCATGAACTCGTATCTTACGACTGAAATATCCAGTTTTTTCGTTGAAAATATTCGCGATAACAGGATGTCATTGAGCGGCCTTGCGATTTGCGCCTCAAACCTGAATATTTTAGATCGCAATCTACTTCGTCCAGAATTAATCAGAGGATCCTTTTGGTTCCGCGAGGTGTATTACCTGCCATCCTGATTGTTTGGCATATGCGGTCAGCTGTGGATCCGGGTTGACGGCTACTGGATTGTCGACTTCCTGCAGAAGCGGCAGGTCGTTGTGTGAATCTGAGTAAAACCAGCTATCATGCATGTTGCTACCTGACTCTGTCAGCCAGCTATGCAGGCGAGTCACTTTGCCCTGCTGATAGCTGGGAATGCCGCTGATTTCACCTGTGTACTGGCCGTTAATACATTCTGCATTGGTCGCGATGAGTTCATCCACACCGAATAGACCAGCGATCGGGCGCGTTACAAAGTCATTCGTTGCGGTGATGATAAGCAAGCTATCACCCTGTTGCCGGTGCTTCTCAACTAGCGCTTTTGCCTCGTCGGTAATGATAGGCTTGATGCGATCATTAATATACTCTTCCCGCATTTGCAATAGTTCAGGCATGGGGATACGGGACAGCGGTGCTAGTTGAAAATGCAGAAAGGCCATTATATCCATCTGGCCGTTTAAGTATTCCTGATAGAAACGTTCATTCTGCTGTTGATGGGATTCCCGATCAACAGCGCCTTTATCGATCAGGTACCTGCCCCAAAGATAATCACTGTCTCCTCTGAGGAGGGTGTTATCAAGATCAAAGATTGCCAGTGCCACGTATTTTTCCCGCAGTATTCATCAGCGTATTCTACAGCGTATTCCCTGTTTGGGCGATAAGCTCAGCGAAAATGTGACAGAATGATGACAGTATGTTAGTTTTTATATATTTAAAATCAACTGGAATATAAACATGCTGGACAAAGAAGGCTACAGACCTAATGTCGGCATCGTATTGTGTAATAATGATCAGCAGGTATTGTGGGCCCGTCGCATCAAACATGATGGCTGGCAGTTTCCGCAAGGTGGCGTGAAAGAGTATGAATCTGCAGACGATGCCATGTATCGTGAATTAAGAGAGGAAATTGGCCTAAAGCCACATCACGTCAAGATTATCGGTCGCACCAGCGACTGGCTACATTATGATTTGCCACGATCCTGCCGGCGTTACGGACATTCCCGCTTTCGCGGTCAAAAACAACTCTGGTTTCTATTACGTCTAACAGGTTGTGATGGTGATGTTTGCCTTGATCTGAGTGATTGTCCTGAGTTTGACCATTGGAGATGGGTCACCTACTGGCAGCCCTTAAAGCAGGTGGTGAATTTTAAACGGGATGTATATCAGGCGGCATTGCGGGAGCTAGAATCTTTCCTTTAGGGTATATCATACTGCGCGATTCTTGAATTCACCTGGCAGGTGCCAGTTCCACCTTTCGTGTAACTTTCAATATCTCGACAGTCTTTACAGGCACATCTCTGCGACCTTTCCTGGTATCGGTATCACTGTTTTCAATTTTCATTACCACATCCATACCACTAGTGACTTTACCGAAAACGGTATAACCCCAACCACGCATATTTTTTCCCGTATGATTCAGGCTATTGTTATCTTTGGTATTTATAAAGAACTGATCGGTGGCTGAATGAGGATCACTGGTACGTGCCATGGCGATAGTGCCTTTCAGATTCTTCAGCCCATTATCCGCTTCATTTCTGATCGGCAAGACACCGCCAATCTTTTTCATCGAAGTATCCAGCCCACCGCCCTGAATCATGAAGTTTTTGATCACCCGGTGAAAAATGGTGCCGTTGTAATGTTTCTGATCTACAAGGGTTAGGAAGTTTTTGACTGTAATGGGTGCCTTTCCAGGGTTCAAAGTTACTTCAAAATTTCCAGCACTGGTTTCAAACAAAACAACGGGGTCTTCTTTAGCGTGTGCCGGAACGAGGCTTATGCTGGCCAGTAGAGAAAATAATAAAATAGTTTTAATAAATTTCATGGATATTTCCTAAATTGTTGTTGTGCTTACGCACAGGTTAGAAACAGATAAAAGACGAAGGACTAAAGACAAAAGGAAAATCAAAAGCGTCATTCCGGCATGCTCCTGGCTGGAATCCAGGTTTTCATCCTTGGTCACTAGTCATTAGCCGTAAAACTTAAGGGCACCCCTATTAATTATGGATAGATGCAGATTGCATGAACGTGTTTATATAAAGACAAGGATCGCACGGCCGCTCAATGACATCCTGTCATCGCGGCACTTGTACATCCCTGTACATCGTAATAACTGGCTATTGCGAAGATTCTTAACGCAGATAGGGGGGATTTTGGGTGTAAGATAAATATTCATGGGTTATTAGAGGTGCCCTTTAATCTTGTAATTTTTATGACTGGGGTAGAAGCCAAACCAGCCTGCTATATGTTGATACGCTTCTTTTGGTTGAGGATAGACCCAGCAGATATCATTGATCCAGCCAAGCTCAGTGTTAAGATCTACCCACAGGCATTTTCCCTTAACCGGGCAGTTGTATATCCGGTCACTGACCTCAAATCTATCCAGGTTGATAAGGTCAGGGTGCACATAATAATTGCCTTCGATCACCTGTATCTGACTGTCGCCAGCTTGCAATAAAACGCTGTCGTCGTATTTCATTTTGATCATTATTGAAGACATTTTAGGAACCTCTGATTAATTATGCCATATCACTGGCTTACAGGCAGATTCACAGTGAAAAATCCCTTATGCACCGTCCATACGTAGCGGCCGGATAAAATGACCGGGTGTTATCGTTATATGCGGAATGATATCCCACGCGTCGTGAGGAAGCTGGGGAATATATTGAACATCATGGCCTGTGGCAACCAGAAAAGGTTTTTGCGAAGACGCGGCAGACTCACCATAGCACTGAGCCAGAGTTCGGTCATAGTAGCCGCCACCCATGCCGAGGCGGTTGCCGCAATCATCAAAAGCGACCAGCGGCATAAAAATCAAATCCATTTCCGCTGCTGACAGAAGATGGTTGCGTGGGACGTCAGGCTCCGCGATGCCATATTTGTTCTTTGACATGGCCTGCCCCGGTTCCCATTCTGCGAAACGCAGCATTTTTTCATCAGGGCTTTCCAGCACCGGTAAATAACACTGTCGGCCTTGCTTCCGGCAGTACAACATCAGGGGTAACAGATCAATTTCCCCATCCTTTGCAATATAAAAGGCAATTGTCCCGGCACGCTGAATAGCAGAAATTTTTCGCAGCACTTTATCAGTAACCGCGTAGCTGGCAAGCTGCTGGCGGTAGGCGGGTAAGGCTAAACGTTTTTTACGGAATAGTTGGCGTATGGCCTTTTTATCGGTCATTGGCAGATCGCATCAAATTTATTTTTTGAAAAAGGTGGCGCCCCCACCTGTGCCGTAACACGCATGTACCTTGAACCAGGAGTTCAAGTGGGACTCTTGGTCGTGCATCAGGCTATCAACATGATGTTCATGGAGACGGCTCAACAGCATTAGCTCTGAATCCCGAGTTTGTGGATTAGGTTCTAAGGATTATTAGTGTGCTACGTACACCGCAGCGGGCACCACCTTGTAATTATAGCTCCATTTCAGCCTGTCCATCCAAGGCTTCTTCCAGATTTCTTCGAAGGGCCTTGATACGGGTTTCCATTTCCAGTGTCAGGCCGGTGTTTTCGCGCAGGGATAGTAGATCGTGGGCAATGTTCAGTGCAGCCATCACGGCAACACGTTCAGTGCCCAGTACGGCACCGCTTTGCTGTATCTCTCGCATATTCTGATCAAGAAATGATGCTGCTGCAAGAAGCTCGTCACGTTTTTCGTCGGGGCAGGCAACGGAATATTCCTTACCGAGGATACTTATCTGAACCCCTGATTCAGTTGATCTCAAACAGATTGCTCCAGTGTTTTAAGGCGATTGACGATAGATTCCAGTCGGGTGCAGGCAATACGATTCTTCTCAGTCAGACGACCGTTTTCCTTATTCAGGGACCGTTGATCTACACGCAGAATGCGATTCTGCTCCTCCAGTCGGCGCAGAGTCTCTGACAGTTCAAATATACGGGCTTCCAGTTTATCCAGTTCTTCCTGAATCACAGAATAACCTCTCCTGGGTAATTTATCCTCGAAACAAGGGTACATTTTTAGAATACTCCTTACTTAGAACACTAAATAAAGACTACTAGTTATTGTTATATCAGCCCATATAGTACTTGTTGCATAAGGCTGTTGGAAGATAATATGACTTTTTTCCTCAGGAATAAACCTGAATAAGGCAATCAGATCATATTTTATGGCAATTTTCGGTCATAAGTGGATGAAAATTGGGAGTTAGATGGGTCAGAGTAGCAATATAATGCCGGCATATATGGTGATGACCAGTGCTTTACGGCGGATAAACAGCCAGTTAACCGCTGCAGAGTGTCATGGTTTGATTGCTGGAGCCCTGAATACGCAAAGTACGGCCTCGATTACGAGGTTCTTTACTGATGATACTGAATCTTTACAGCAGGATTGTGAGTTTGCTGAGCTTATTTCACAGCTGGTGCAGGTGAGCTCTGAGGGATACAGAGACGAGGATTTCAATTTTCAGTTGCTATTGCCGGATGACGTAATTCCCCTGCTGGAGAGAAGCCGTGCACTGGCAGAATGGTGTGGAGGCTATGTAATGGGGCTGCTCGAATCTGGTCTGAAGGAATTTGATAAACTACCTGAAGATGCTGCAGAAGTGGCAAAAGATCTTGTCGAAATATCTCAACTCGATCCATCAGCTGATGCTGGTGGTACGGAAAGTGATTTGATGCAGCTGGAGGAATATGTGCGTGTTGGCGTGCAGATAATTTATGCAGAGCTAACTAAAGACACTGAACTGGATGCGGATGAGCAGGATTCAGCGAACAGGAATGGTGAAAATGAATAAACAATTCACAAAACGTCGTCAGGAAGTGATGCGGATGATGGGTGGCGGGGTAGCGATTATTCCGACGGCCAGCGAACGGTCGCGCAGTCGGGATGTGTTATATCCCTTTCGTGCTTCCAGTGATTTTTATTACCTTACACATTTTAATGAGCCGGAAGCTGTTGCAGTGCTGGTGCCGGGAAGAGAACATGGCGAGTTCATTATGTTTTGCCGTGAAAGAGATCCCGACAAAGAAATTTGGGATGGCCGCCGGGCTGGCCTGGAAGGTGTTTGTGAATATTATGGTGCAGATGATGCTTTTCCAATTACTGACATTGACGAAATCGTGCCCGGATTGCTTGAGAATCGTGAAAAAGTATTTTATAGCATGGGCGCCAATGATGAATTTGATTCACGCCTGATGACCTGGATGAATGAGGTGCGTAGCAAGGCCCGCACCGGGATTTCAGCACCGGCTGAGATACTTGATCTTGGTCATATTCTGCATGAAATGCGGCTGGTGAAGCGTTGTGAAGAAAAGGCTCTTATACAGAAGGCCTGCAAAATATCGTCACGTGCTCACAAGCAGGCGATGAAGGTGTGTAAACCCGGGATGAAAGAATACGAAATTGAAGCGGAGTTTCACTATATCTTTCGCAAGAAGGGCAGTGAGTTTCCGGCTTATCCACCGATAGTGGCTACAGGTGAGAATGCCTGCGTGCTACATTACATAGAGAACAGGGCGGTGCTAAAAGACGGCGATATGTTGTTGATCGATGCCGGTTGTGAAATCGATGGCTATGCTGCAGACATCTCACGTAGTTTTCCTGTCAATGGAAAATTCAGTGCAGAGCAACGTGCTCTGTATGAGGTGGTGCTTGCTGCGCAGCAGGCAGCTATGGACAAAATCAAACCCGGTGCGACCTGGGATGTGCCACATAATGCAGCGGTACGTGTGATTACCGAGGGACTGATTGAACACGGCCTGTTGCAGGGCGATGTGGATGAATTACTCGGTACCGAGGCCTACCAGCGTTTTTATATGCACAAAACCGGTCACTGGTTGGGGCTGGATGTGCACGATGTTGGTGATTATAAAGTTAATGACAACTGGCGCGAGCTTGAATGCGGCATGATAATGACCGTTGAACCGGGCCTCTATATCACGGCTGGCGCGGAAGATGTTGACGAACGATGGTGGAATATTGGCATCCGCATTGAAGACGACGTCGCTGTAACGAAGAATGGCTGTGAAGTTTTGAGTATTGATGCACCGAAACAGATTGATGATATAGAGCACATAATGAAAAGGTAACAGGGATGTTTTACGGTTTATGTTTTACGTAAATCGTAAACCGTAAATCGTAATTCGTAAATCAAAATCCCTTCCCCTGCTTTTTTACGGAGATGTGAATGAAGAAAAAAACCTATGAGCTGATAATCGTCGGCGGTGGCATGGCAGGTGCCAGCCTGGCCTGTGCGCTGGCCGATACAGGTATTCATATCGCTATCATCGAAGCCGTACCCTGGCAATCTGATCAGCAGCCTAGTTATGATGTGCGGACGATTTCTCTTTCACATGGATCCCGTTTGATTTATGAAGCCATGGGCATCTGGCAGCAGATTGATAAAAATGCAGTATGCCCGATTCATCGTATCCATGTGTCAGATCGCGGTCATCCGGGCATCGTGCACCTTGACAGGAAAGATGCCGCTGTTGAGGCGCTGGGTTATGTGATCGAAAATCGGGCCCTGGGCGCAGCCTTGATGGCCCGGCTTGAGACACTGGAACATGTCGATATCATCTGCCCGGCGACGGTCAGTGATGTAGATGTGGGTGAAGATCTCGCAACACTCATCTGCGTAATGGACAATGAGGAAATTACGGTACAGGGCAAGCTGGTTGTTATTGCCGATGGCGGGCGTTCAGGTTTGCGTGAGAAGCTGGGTTTTCTGTCCACGACTGATGATTACCGGCAGACAGCTATCGTCTGCAATGTCACACCCGGAAAATCTCACCGGCATTGTGCCTATGAAAGATTTACCCCGTCCGGTCCGCTTGCCATGCTGCCGATGAATGAAGACCGCTGCTGGTGTGTCTGGGCAGTCGCTGAAGAAGAAGTAGATAAACTTATTGTCATGCCCGAAGATCGGTTTCTGGCATGTTTGCAACAGCAGTTTGGTGACCGTTTAGGCCGATTTTCACGTGCGGGCAGGCGCTATGTTTATCCACTGGCCAGAAACCGCGTTGAAGCTCACACAGGCAGGCGCGTGGTGCTGGTGGGCAATGCGGCGCATACTGTTCATCCGGTTGCGGCGCAGGGATTTAACCTCGGACTCAGAGACGTGGCCTGGTTAGCGGAAGTGCTAGTTCTGGCACATGATAAGCAGCAGGATCCAGGGTCATCGGATATTCTTCGGCAGTATGAAAATATTCGCAATCGGGATACCCAGCGGGTGACAGGGTTCACGCACGGCATGATTAAGGTTTTCACAAGTCGCTTAGCGCCGGTGATCGCTGGTAGAAATCTTGCTTTGCTAGTCACGGACATATTTCCAGAGCTGAAACAGGCTTTGCTGAAACGAACCATGGGCCTGACAGGGCGTCAGGCCCGTCTGGCACGTGGCCTGGAATTAAGAGAGCTACCCCTAAACAAAAATGTCTGATCAACAAACAGATATTCTTATCGTTGGTGCCGGCATGGTCGGTTCGGCCGCCGCACTGTCTTTTGCTCGGGCAGGGTTCAGTGTTAGCCTGGTTGAGGCCAATGAACTGCCGACATGGTCTGAAGCAGAATATAATTTACGTGTCTGTGCTATCAGCGCGGCTTCCCAAAGATTACTGAAGAATGTCGATGTCTGGCAGCAAATACTGGCCATGCGAGCATCACCGTTTGAACACATGCACGTATGGGATGCCAGCGGTAGCCTTGATTTCGATGCGGCAGACAGCGGTCAGGCGTATCTTGGCTATATTGTTGAAAACAATCTTATTAATTCGAGCTTGATAAAGCAGTGCCAAAGTCATTCAAACATCAGATTAATAACGGCCAGCCGGCTATCAGCAATGGCATGGGTGGATGATCACGTTCAAATAAAGCTGGATAACGGCGATGATATCAGTAGTCGTCTGGTGATTGCAGCTGACGGAGGTAATTCACAGTTGCGCCACCTGTCGGGGATAGAAAGCTACCGTCATGATTACCAGCAAACAGGAATTGTTGCCAGAGTCAGGACATTATTGCCACATGAGAATACAGCCTGGCAACGGTTTCTTGCTAGCGGCCCGGTGGCCCTGTTGCCTCTGTCAGACGGCAGTTGTTCGATCGTCTGGTCTGCAGACCAGGTGCGCGCAGATGAGCTATTGCTATTAAATGATTCAGAGTTTGCAGAGCAGCTTACGGATGCTTTTGAGTATCGGCTGGGGAATATAGAAGTACTCAGCCCGCGTGCTGGGTTCCCTTTAATGCTGGCCAATGCCAGGACATATGTCAAAGACCGTATTGTACTGCTGGGTGATGCGGCGCACCGAGTTCACCCGCTGGCAGGTCAGGGGGTCAATCTCGGATTTCAGGATGTCACAGAGCTCACTTCTACATTGCTTGAGTCGGTAGCCAATGGTCGTGATATTGCGGATCCTTTATATTTGAGAAGATATGCACGTCGCCGTCGTGCAGAGGTGAGCTTAATGCTTGCTGGAATGGATGGTATACAACGCATTTTTACCAGCCGATTGCTACTTGTACAAAAGTCGCGCAGGCTTGCAATGAAAATGATTGATCATCTCACTCCTGTTAAACAGTTCCTGGTTGATCGTGCATTGGGAGACTGAAGAGAGAAACTAGAGGGCCCCTCTATATAATTCATGAATAATCATATTGAATCCAAAACAAGCCATCTCTGTGTTAAGAATCTTTGCCCATAAATATGACAGGTTTTGAATCACAATCCGATATATCCAGAATTAATAGAGGTACCCTGAAAAATGCCATTATTTATTGAAATTATTAAAAAAACTTGTTGGATTGATGTACTCGGCTAGAATATACATGAAGAATGTAGTATCTATAGTCATATGTATGGGGGTGCGGGCAGTTTTTCCGTATCTGTGCACGAAAAATAAATTAAATGGACATTATACTGATAGTTATCGGTGAAGTAGTGTTTGGAGGAAGAATCAGATGAACCAAGGAAAAAAAATCATTTACGCAGCTGTTTATGGTCTGGGTATTGCCCTGGGTGGAATGTTTCAAACAGCTACAGCTGCAACGCTTGATTTTGCCATACAACCCATACTCGGTGAGAAAGAAACCAAAATAGCCTTTCAGCCGCTGGCTGATTATATTGCCAAAATCTCAGGTGATAAGGTGGTCATCCACACAGCGCGTGATTTTCCTGAATACTGGGTAAATCAGAAAAAGAATAATCCTTATGAGATCATGATGGATAATGCTTTCTTTACTGATTATCGAATAGAAAAAGAAAATTGGGTTTCTCTTGCTAAAATACCGGGTCTGGTAAGTTATACCTTGATAGTCAGAGGAGATAACGCTGTGTTTGAGGCCGATGAACTAGTTGGCAAAACAATTGCATCGTTAATGCCGCCTGCACCATCGGGTATTTTCCTTGGTCAGATGTTCAGAAACCCTTTACGTCAACCCTTCATTGTGCCAACAAACTCAGCTGACGAGTCATTAAAAATGCTCATTGCCGGTGAGGTGATTGGTGCGATTATACCTACCCCACTGGTGAATAAGGCATTGCAGGACGGTGCAGATCTGGTTGTCGTCAAGAGCAGTGTACAGATACCTCATGTGGCAATCTCTGTTTCACCAAATGTCTCTGCGGCAACGCGTGAAAAAATAAAGAAGGGATTACTGGAAGCGGACAAGACTAAAGCGGGCAAAGCCATGTTAAAAAAGTTGGGTTTCACAAACTTCGAAGCAGCTGACCCAAGTCTGTATTCCGGGCTGATGCAGTACCTGATAGATTTCTCATTCGCCAGCGAGTAGTTAATACCCACATCTTAAGCAGCCTTAAATAAATTCATGGCCGACAGCCCTGAGTCCAAAATTACCTGCTTTGGCGTTGCGTATCCAGGCAGTAGCTGGGCTATTACTCACAATCCGTTTCCTGAATCTGATGATTTCGACTCTCAGTTCTGTGTGGCCAGAATCAATCAGAGGCTCCTTTGTTTGATTCATAGCAGTAGTCCTCTATTCAGTTGATTGTGACCTGCTATGGATCTGTTACAAATTACTGCTGTCCTGATTACCCTGACGGGAGTTTTTAGTTTCCTGAATCATGTCTATCTGAAGCTGCCCGCAACCATCGGCGTCATGGCAATATCCATGGCATTGTCATTGATGCTGCTGATACTCGGCAGCATGGGTTTTCCACTGTTGCTGGAGCAGGAAAAAACACTGCTGTCCGGGATTGATTTCAGCACCACTTTATTGCATGGCATGCTCAGCTTCCTGTTATTTGCCGGTGCCCTGCATGTCGATCTGAATCGCCTGTCGGAGATGAAGTGGATAGTTGCCTCGCTGGCGACTATCGGTGTGCTGCTTTCCACCCTGATTGTGGCATTATTGGTATGGTCAATCTCATTGCTGCTGGATTTGCCGCTGAGCTTTATTCATAGTCTGTTATTTGGCGCATTGATTTCTCCTACCGATCCTGTCGCTGTTATAAGTACACTGAAAACATTGGGTGTACCCGCATCACTGAAAACAAAGATTGCTGGAGAGTCGTTGTTCAACGATGGTGTTGGTGTGGTGTTGTTCCTGGTGATATTTAATATTGCCTACAGTAGCGAACCCATGCAGGCTACCGAAGTGGCCGAGTTATTCATAACTGAAACCTTTGGTGGGGCATTGTTTGGACTGCTGGCAGGTTACATAACCTACCGTATGCTGCGGCTGGTTGATAACTATCAGGTTGAGATTATTCTTTCTCTTGCTCTGGTCATGGGCGGTTATGCCTTTGCAGAAGCCTGGCATCTGTCTGCTCCGATTGCGATTGTGGTGGCGGGTTTGCTTATCGGTAACCACGGGCGTCAGTTTGCTATGTCTGAGACGACGCGTGAACATCTGGACACATTCTGGGAACTGATTGATGAAATTCTTAATGCCGTGTTATTTGTATTGCTGGGTCTCGAAATTCTATTGATTATCCCACTGTCAGCAAGTGCATTCCTGTTGGCAATAATCGCCATTCCGATAGTTCTGTTGTCGCGTTTTATCAGTGTCTCTATACCCGTTTCGATATTAAGATCAAAGTATCGGTTTACGCCTGGGGTCATTAAGATTCTTACCTGGGGTGGTCTGCGTGGAGGGATATCGGTCGCACTGGTGTTGTCATTGCCTGCCGATGAGGTGCGTCTGTATCTTTTGCCGATGACCTATGCAGTGGTTGTTTTCGCTATGCTGGTGCAGGGGCTGACACTTGGACGAATGGTTAGGAAGCAATTTGGTACCTGATTAACCAGAGGTTCCCCAGGCACCTTGATAGCATTTTTCCCATATCGCGTGGAAATCATCGCTGGTTTTTCGTATAGTCTGCCACCCGACCAGGGTTTAGTGAGGGAGAGACCGGTGTTTGATTTGTAGTCAATGCCCCGGCGCCGAAGGCGCAACCCGCCCGGAATCGCACAGGCAAAAGGACCACACTAAATCGTCGGCTCTGGAGAGCTGTCTTCACCGCCATCTGCTAACGCGTGGAAGACGCACCGAAGGGGGTAAATCTCTCAGGTGAACGGACAGATGGGCGAATGGTGACCAGGCCAGAGAACCCGTGCGACTCCAGGAGCTAGAATGACATTGAAACGGACACCGCTTTATCAATCACATGTTGATGCAGGTGCAAAAATTGTTGATTTTTCTGGCTGGCAAATGCCTATTCATTATGGTTCACAACTAGAAGAACACCACGCTGTACGTCAGTCAGCTGGTGTTTTCGATGTCTCACACATGAATGTCGTTGACCTCCACGGAGACGGCAGTAAAGCCTTACTGCAATATCTTCTGGCGAATGACGTCGCCCGACTAAAAATACCAGGGAAAGCCCTCTATAGCTGCATGCTGACAGAAGGTGGTGGCATCATTGACGATTTGATCGTTTACTACATGGATGATGAAAGGTACCGTGTCATCCTCAATGCAGGGACACATGACAAAGATATGGTGTGGATCAACACACAACTGAATGATTTTCCTGATGTTGTGCTAACTGAAAGACCTGATCTGGCCATGCTGGCGATTCAGGGGCCTCTGGCAATCGAAAAATTTTCTTCTCTGTTATCAGATGAGGAGGCGGATCGTGTGGCAGAACTGGTGGTGTTTCAGGCCTGTGAAATAGAAGGGGTGTTCATTGGTCGTACCGGTTATACCGGCGAGGATGGGTTAGAACTTATTCTGCCAGGTGATGATGTGGTTGATCTGTGGCAGCAACTGATGATGGTCGATGTGAAGCCTATAGGATTAGGTGCGCGTGATACATTACGTCTTGAAGCGGGGATGGCGCTTTACGGTCTGGATATGGATGAAACTACTTCACCGCTGGTATCGGGCCTGGGCTGGACGGTTGCCTGGCAGCCGGAAACAAGAGATTTTATCGGACGCGAAGCTTTGTCAGTGGCAAAGCAGAATGGCCTTGCGCAACGGATGGTTGGTTTACTTCTGACAGGACGCGGTGTACTACGCTCTCATCAGCAGGTGCAATTTTCTGATGGCAGCAAAGGCAAGATTACCAGCGGCAGTTATTCCCCGACCCTTGCAAGATCGATAGCACTGGCACGGGTACCGTCCGATGTGAAAATCGGAGACCACTGCGAAGTGGATATACGCGGTCGCCTGATTTCCGCAATTGTTGTTAAATACCCTTTTGTCCGTCATGGCCAGTCACGCATAGAAACTGAACAAGCATAGTCCAAAGGAGAACAGAAAATGAGTAATGTCCCGCAGGAATTGAAATATACAAAATCTCATGAGTGGGTTTTAACCGGTGAAGACGGCCTGGCAACGATCGGTATCACTGACTATGCACAGGATCTGCTAGGAGACATGGTTTTTATTGAACTGCCTGAGATAGATAAAGAGCTGGATGCAGGCGATGAATGCGCAGTCGTCGAATCAGTGAAAGCTGCTTCAGATGTTTATGCCCCGATTGCCGGCAAGGTCGTTGCGGTCAATGAGAGACTGGTTGATGCCCCAGAGCTGATTAATGAAGATCCTTACGGCGAAGGCTGGATGTTACGTTTACAGATAGAGGATGTGAGTGAGCTGGATGGTTTGATGGATGCCGATGTTTATGAAGCCATTGAAGGGGATGAATAGGTAAAGAAGTCGAAGGTCTGAAGTCAGAGGTCGTCAGTCAAATCAACTTGCAATTACCATGTGTTGATTCCAGCCTGTAGACCAAAGACCAAAGACCAAAGACCAAAGACCAAAGACCAAAGACCAAAGACCAAAGACCAAAGACCAAAGACCAAAGACCAAAGACCAAAGACCAAAGACCAAAGACCAAAGACCAAAGACCAAAGACTTTTTATAATTATGCCATTTATACCCCATACTAAAGAAGAAACTCGTCGTATGCTTGAAGCCATTGGTGTAAAGCACATCGATGAATTGTTTAATGAGATTCCTGACGAACTGATCAATGAAAAACTGAATTATGTGCCGTCTGCCATGGGTGAAGCGGCTATCCGCCAGTTATCAAAAAAACGTGCGGCATCCGATGGGACTTACATAAACTTTATCGGTGCCGGGGCCTATGAACATCATATTCCTGCTGCGGTATGGCAGCTTGCGACGCGCGGCGAATTTTATTCGGCCTATACACCCTATCAGGCCGAAGCCTCCCAGGGCACACTGCAGCTATTGTACGAATACCAGACCATGATGGCATCGTTGACCAGCATGGACGTTTCCAATGCCAGTCTTTATGAAGGTGCCAGTGCACTGGCCGAAGCCGTACTGATGGTGGTACGGGTACAGCGTAAAAAGCAGCGCATACTGATGCCCGAGACCGTTCATCCCCGCTATCGTGAAACGACAGGAACCATCGTTAAAAATCAGGGCATAATGTTAAGCTCTGTTGCCTATTCAGCAGAAAATGGTTGTATAGATCTTAACAGGCTAACAGATGAACTAAGTGAGAATGTTGCCGCTATCGTGATCCCACAGCCAAACTATTTTGGTGCGCTGGAAGATGTCGATGAGCTGGTAGACCTGGCGCATAAAAATGGCTGCCTGGTGATTGCCGTGGTTAATCCGTTGTCCCTGGCAGTACTTAAGGCACCGGGCGACTGGGGCGAGACAGGCGCTGATATTGTTGTCGGTGAGGGACAGCCATTGGGTGTCCCACTGTCATCAGGAGGCCCGTATTTTGGTTTCATGTGCTGTAGCCGGAAACTGGTCAGACAGATGCCGGGGCGTTTAATCGGGCGTACGATCGATGCAGAGGGCAAGCAGGGTTTCACCCTCACACTGCAGGCCAGAGAACAACATATACGGCGTTCAAAGGCGACCTCAAATATCTGTACCAACCAGGGCCTGATGGTGACAGCGGCCACCCTGTACATGTCACTAATGGGGCCTGCAGGGATGGCACAGGCTGCACAGGCTTCACATGCCAACACACGGAAGCTGATTGAAAAACTGACAGCGATTGATGGCGTAGAGATCGAATTCAACAGCGTCTTTTTCCATGAATGCGTATTGCGTATTGATGCCCCGACAGATGACTTACTGCGGGCGATGACCGCGCAGGGGATTATTCCTGGTAAAGCGCTGGCCGCTGATTTCAATAATCTGCAGAGCTGCCTGCTGGTCTGTGCGACAGAATTACGCACCGAAGAAGAGATGGATAAGTATGCGCTGCACCTGGAGCGTATCGTCAGTAAACGCCGCCTCGATCCACCTTGCGCACAAAAGATGTAATATCTAATGGAATCCCGTCATTGTGAGCGAAGCGTGGCAATCTCATCTTGTCCTGATAAAGCCCCGGGAGATTGCTTCGTCACTAAGCTTCTTGCAATGACAAATAACACAGGGAATAGAAAATTTATTTAATTGACAGAACTAACATGACAGAACTAATTTTCGAACACTCTACTGCTGGCCGCATCAACAACGCACAGTTTCTTTCATCAGTATCATCGATTGATGATATCCCGGACAGTTTGCTACGTAAAAAAAGCCCGGGTCTGCCTGAAGTTTCTGAAATGCAGGCCGTCAGGCATTATACCCGCCTCAGTCAGTTGAATTTTTCCATCGACACGCAGTTCTACCCGCTGGGCTCCTGCACGATGAAGCACAATCCGCGGATCTGTAACGAAGCGGCGCTCTATGATGGTTTTAGTGGCCGCCACCCCTCAGCATCGGACTCAACCGGGCAGGGAATTCTAAGCTGCCTGTTCGATCTACAGGAGATACTTAAAGATATTTCCGGTATGTCCGAAGTCAGTCTCGCACCCATGGCTGGTGCGCAGGGTGAATTTACCGGTATTGCCATGATTCGTGCCTACCATGATGCCAGGGATGATGAGGGTCGTGAAGAAATTCTGGTACCTGATGCCGCGCACGGAACCAACCCGGCTAGCGTAGTGATGTGTGGCTACAGGGTGCGCGAGATTCCGACGCGTGCCAACGGCGATGTAGACATCGAGGCACTGCGCGCTGTTGTTGGTCCACAAACTGCTGGATTGATGTTGACTAACCCGTCTACCCTGGGTGTTTTTGAGAGACAAATCAAGGAGATTGCGGCATTGGTTCATGAGGCAGGTGGCCTGCTGTACTACGATGGCGCCAATATGAATGCCATCCTTGGCAAGGTAAAGCCGGGCGAAATGGGTTTTGATGTTATCCATTTGAACCTGCATAAAACCTTTTCCACTCCACACGGCGGCGGTGGCCCGGGTGCAGGGCCTGTGGGTGTCAACGAACGTCTTGTCCCATTCCTGCCGGTACCGAAGATTGTGGAATCATCGGGCGAATATATGCTTCTCGACAAAAAAGACTGCCCCCAGAGCATTGGCCGCCTGTCCTGTTTCATGGGTAATACGGGTATTTTATTACGAGCCTGGGTGTATGCGCGCCTGCTGGGCCGGAGCGGCATGAAACGCGTAGCAGATTACGCCACCCTGAATGCCAACTACCTGAAAGAAAAACTTGAACAGGCTGGCTTCGAGATGGCCTACCCGACACGCCGGGCTACACATGAGTTTGTCCTGACACTGAAAAAGGAAAAGGCTGATACAGGCGTTACAGCGATGGACTTTGCCAAGCGCCTGCTTGACAAGGGTTATCATGCACCCACCACATATTTCCCCTTACTGGTGCCAGAATGCTTTCTCATAGAACCAACCGAAAGTGAGAGCCTGGAAGAACTGGATGGTTTCATCAGTGCAATGATAGAGATCAGGAAAGAGATGGTTGAGCAGACAGAGACGGTAAAAACCGCTCCACATACCCTGACAGTACGACGACTGGATGATGTGCGTGCAGCAAGGCAGCTGGATGTTGTCTGGCAAAAGCAAACATAACACTATGGAACCGCAAAGGCGCAAAGGACGCAGAGAAAGAATAATTATTGATTAATAAAGACCTTTCTTGGCGTCCTTTGCGCCTTTGCTGTTAAAACGATTTTATTATTACAACCGGAATACAACATGACAGCTTTAATTTGTGGATCGATGGCTTTTGATACCATTATGGTATTTGAGGATCGTTTTAAGAATCATATCCTGCCGGATCAGGTGCATATCCTGAATGTTTCCTTTCTTGTGCCTACATTGCGTCGTGAGTTCGGCGGCTGTGCCGGGAACATTGCCTACAACCTGAATCTTCTGGGCGGTGATGGCAGACCGATGGCTACCGTAGGGCGCGATTTCGGACCCTATGCAGACTGGATGGACAAGACGGGTGTCAGTCGTGAGTCTTTGAAAGAACTTGCTGATGATTATACCGCGCAGGCCTACATCACCACAGATCAGGACGATAATCAGATAACGGCCTTCCACCCGGGTGCAATGAACCAGTCGCACCTGAACAGGGTGTCTGATGAAGTGGGTGTGACTATTGGTATCGTCTCGCCGGATGGCCGTCGGGGTATGATCGATCATGCGACACAGTTTGTTGAAGCCGGTATCCCGTTCATTTTTGACCCGGGTCAGGGGATGCCGATGTTTGATAGTGACGACCTGAATCGTTTTCTTGAACAGGCCACATGGCTGACTTTGAATGACTACGAATTCCAGCTATTTTCTGAGCGAACAGGCAAAAATGCCGAGGTGATTGCTAATGAAGTGGATGGTTTAGTGGTAACTCGTGGTGGTGAAGGGTCTATTATCTATACAAATAGTAAGGAAATAATTATACCCGTTGCGAAAATTGATAAGCTGAAGGATCCAACTGGTTGCGGTGATGCCTACCGCTCAGGCCTGCTGTATGGCTTGATGAACAATATGGGCTGGGAAACCAGTGGACGTCTGGCTGCGATAATGGGTGCATGCAAAATCGAAGTTAACGGCACCCAAAATCATGCACCAACACGAGATGAAATAGCAGAGCGCTTTCTGGACAACTTTAACTACCAGCCCTGGTAAACGAGGGATGGCAGTACCTATCTTTATCTATAACTATATAATATAATGATAAGCTTATATTGTGACTGACTGATGTTTTCAATACCTATGCAGCACAATGACTGATTACTGATATATTTTCAAGCGGAGTTATTGAAATGGCCGACGAAGAGAACAAGCAAGCAGCAGATAGTAAAACTGCGGAAAAGACGACTAAAAGCGTCAAAAAGAAAACTGTTAAAAAAGCAGCGAAGAAGTCGGCCAAAAAGAAAGCTGTAAAAAAAGCGGTTAAAAAGACTGTTAAAAAGGAATCTATAACGTCAGCCAGTACTGAGAAAATGGCGACGACAGTTACTGTTGCCGCAAATGGCAACGGTCAGAAAGAAAAGGCAAGGATTAGTCTTAAAGCTACGCATACACCTACTGCTGTTAGCGTGCCAAAACAGAAAAAAGACAGTCTGGCTATACTTTCAAAAATTTCTATAGCTCTACTGTTCATTATTGGTATCTGGGCCTTCGTCTCTTATCTGTATGAAGATTCAGAAAGCACTGAGGATAAGACACCTCCGGCAACAGCAATTGCACCCGTGTCTCCAGCAGCGATGCCTGCGGCAATACCTAAGCCTGCTAAGACTGCAAAGAGCGTTGAGCCTACGCCTGAAGTGAAAGTAAAAGAGAATACAGTGGCTGCCGACAAAACTAAATCTGAAGAAAAGACAGAAGAAGCCAACAGTTTTATTGGAAGCCTTTTCGGCAGCGAGAACGAAACGCCTGGTAGCGATGCAGATACAGCTACTGATTCTGCCGCAGCAAATACGACTGCGTCTCAGCCTGCTACAAGCCAGATGCCAATGCAAATGCCATATGGTTATCCAGATCCATGGGGACCGCCACAGAATTTTGACCAGCCACAACAGTATGGAGCACCGTTTGATCCAGCGATGGAGCCTATGCCATGGGGTCCGCCACAGGGTTTCGGCCCACCCCCAGGATTTTATGACATGCCTCCACCGATGCCAATGCTTGACCGAGGCAGGGGCTGGTAATCAGTCGTTTAAGATAAGAGATATTACTGGCAGCCGGATGCTGTTAGAGTTAAAAGGCCGCGATAATCGCGGCTTTTTTTTGTTTTTAGATAAAAAACATATGGGTACATCTAAATATGCGTCATTGCGAGCGAAGCGCGGCTTCTTCTCATTTAAAGGTGTACACGTAATTACAAATCTTCCAAATTGCAATGGTTGAGAAAAGAAAAGCGCTGATACGTGAATATAGCCAGCTGGCAAAGCTGTCTGTGCCCATTACTATTGGCCAGATAGCGCTGATTGCTACCGGTTTTGTCGATACCGTTATGGCAGGGCGTATTAGCCCTCTGGCATTAGGTGCGATCGCTGTTGGCGCCAATTTATGGATTCCTGTCTATTTATTTAGTGTTGGCCTGATGATGGCTGTCTCCAGTATGGTGTCGCATTATTTCGGAGCGCGGCAGACGGCAGCGATACGAGATCTGATCAAGCAGTCCCTGGTTGTGTCAGGTGTGCTGGGGCTGTTGGGATTTTTTTCCGTTCGACTTCTGTCTGGAGTGATGGGCTGGGTTGGGATTGATGAAGGCATCGTTCCGGTGGCAACAGGTTACCTGTACGCGGTCTCCTGGGGTATTCCAGCTGTCAGTGCCTATCTTGCACTGCGTTTTGTCAGCGAAGGCATCGGTTATACCCGGCCAATGATGGTCATTCAACTTATTGGGCTAGCTATAAATGTGTTGCTGAATTACATACTCATGTTCGGCAAGCTGGGTGTTCCGGCGATGGGAGCGGTAGGTGCAGGCTGGGCAACTGCAGCGGTGATGTGGATTAATCTTCTGATGCTGGTTGTGTATATCTTTACACACCACAGATATGCGGATATCTGGCAATCAGAAAAACTGAAACCAGACTGGAAGCGTACAAAAGAGATGCTACGACTCGGCCTGCCAATAGGCCTGACGCTGGTCAATGAGGTTGGAATGTTCTCCGCCGTAGGATTACTGATGGGGAGCCTCGGTGTTATTGAGGTGGCAGCCCATCAAATCGCAATCAATTTTGCCGGTATGATGTTTATGATTCCGCTGGGAATTTCAGCGGCGACAACAATAAGAGTGGGGCATGCGCTGGGTGAGCAGCGGCCTGTTGATGCCCGTTTCCGTGGTCTGGCCGGCATCAGCCTGGCAGGCATATGTATGTTTGGTACCGCGAGCATTATGCTGTTGTTCCCTGATTTGATCGTTTCGATCTATAGCAATGATGCTGATGTGGCGGCCATGGCAGTCATATTGTTGTTCATGGCGGCTATTTTCCAGTTGTCTGATGGAATTCAGGTATCCGCAGCTGGCGCATTACGTGGCATGAAAGATACGCTGTATCCGTTGCTGGTAAGTGTTGTGGCATACTGGTTTGTTGGGCTGCCTTTTTCATATTATCTGGGTATTCATCGGGCGTTTGGTCCACAGGGTCTGTGGATGGGATTGGTGGCAAGTTTGACGCTTGCGGCGGTCTGGCTGGTTTGGCGGTTTTGGCGGGTCAGTAAGGTCGGATTCGGGATTCGAGATGAATGACGAAAGACGAAAGACAGGGTTGCGATTTTGACTCTTCTTTAATCCTTTATCTCGTATCTTTAGTCTTCAGTCCTTAGTCCCGATAAATACTCCCGAAAGTCATCTATATCCGAAACAGGTGGCAGGCAAATTGTTCCGTGGCAAGGGTAGGCAAGTACGCCAGCTTCCGGTGCTGTTTTTGACGACAGCAGTCCTGGTAACTGCCCCGCCTCTGAGGGTATAGCCAGAACGGTCCGGTTTGGCATGGTAGATTGTGTCGCCAGTTTCCTCCATGTTTCTAGGAAACTCTCTTCCCCCCGCAGAATAATAATTTCCGGCGGACTAAGATGGGTCTCAAGTGCCGAAAGCAGGCTACCATGAGCAACCGGATAATGATTGATGCTGTTCCACAGTACACGGAGTGTTTTTTCTGCAGCATCGAGATAGCTTTGCTCGCCAATGACATGTCCAACTATCAATAGTATCTGTGTGGCAACGCCGTTGCCTGACGGAATGGCATCATCGGCGTCTGGTTTAAGACGGGTTAATAGTTTCTCATGATCATCGGAGGTGAAAAAGAAGCCACCGTATTCATTATCTTCAAAATGCTCAAGCATGCTATCAATTAGTGATATAAGCATTTGCATGTCATCCGTTGACCAGCGAACTTTTAACAATTCGAATATCCCCCTGGCCAGCAGAACATAGTCATCCAGGTAGGCATTCAACTGGCTTTTACCGTTTCTTGCCGATACCTTTAGTCGACTGCCATCCCACAGATATTTGCGAATAAATGCCAGTGATCGCTCAGCGGAATGGATGTATTCGGGCTTGCCCAGGGCGTCACCCGCCTGTGCCATGGCTCCAATCATCATGCCATTCCAGGCGGTCAGGATTTTGTCATCCTGTCCGGGCCGGATGCGTGATGTGCGTGCTTGCAACAGTATTTTTTGTGCCTCTGCAATTTCTTTTTCAACAGCCGCTTCATCCAGCTTATTCTCTTTCGAGACGGCTTGAATCGTTTTTAGCGCATGAAAATGCCACTGACCATCAAAGTTAGCTTTGCCGGAAAGTTTGTAGCGTGACTTCAGCAACTTCCATTGCAGAGGGCTAACCAGTTTTTTGATCTGATCGGCTTGCCAGATATAGAACAGGCCTTCATCGCCTTCAGAATCGGCATCGAGGCTGGAATAGTAGCCGCCTTCGGCTGACTGCATTTCTCTACTTACCCAGGCACAGGTGTTATCTGCCGTGGCAAACATCTCTGGCGCATCACAACTTATTGCGGCATTGAGATAGAGGGGGATCAACTGGGCGTTGTCATAGAGCATTTTTTCGAAATGCGGGATCATCCATAGCTCATCGGTGGAGTAGCGGTAGAAGCCACCGCCGATGTGATCATAGAGGCCACCTTCAGACATCCTGTTTAATGTGAATCGGCACAACTCAAGCAATAACTTTGCAGTGTGTTCGTTATTGCAGAAATAGGCATGCCGCAGGCAGCGTTCAAGATTGGTGGGATGAGGGAACTTGGGCGCACCACCAAAACCGCCGTGCACCGGGTCAAAGGTTTCCTGCAGGGCGCTGGCGGCAAGTTCTAGTGGTTCATTGGCCAGGCTTACCGTACTACTGGAGGATCTATTTTCGGTGATGCTGGAAAATGCCGCCATCATCTGCTGCTTATGCTCTTTCAGTTCTTCTCTATGCTGCCGAAAATGGTCGGAAATACGTTTTAGCACGACTTTGAAGGGTGGCATGCCGTGGCGGGCATCAGGTGGAAAATAGGTGCCGCCAAAAAACGGCAGCTGATCTTCCGGGCTGAGAAACATGTTCAACGGCCAGCCACCGGGTTTCTGGTTCAGCATCTGGTAAGCCGTCTGGTAGATCTTGTCCAGGTCAGGTCGCTCTTCACGGTCTACCTTGATACAAATAAAGCGACGATTCATGATGTCGGCGGTCACCTGATCCTCAAAAGACTCATGTTCCATAACGTGACACCAGTGGCAGGCGGCGTAACCGATAGACAACAGTATTGGTTTATCTTCCTCTACCGCAAGAGTTAGTGATTTTTGAGTCCAGGGATACCAGTTCACCGGGTTCTTTGCATGTTGCAGAAGATAAGGGCTGGTTTCATTGATAAGTGAGTTTGTCATTCGCTTAGAATGACTGTATTTCTATTTGGGAACAAGATTGGGAGAGTAGGGGAATAGGTTCGATTAGAACAAATAATAGCTACCTTTAATCCCTATGGGCATAATTCCCCGTGGCTTGCCACGAAAACTGTAGGTGCGAATTCATTCGCACAATGTGCATAAACATTGGCATCGCTGTGCGAATGAATTCGCACCTACATTTAATACCCCGTCAGCTTGCTGCGGGGTAGTTTATTCGCTATCCGAAGCGTTTTTCCTAATAAACGAATCACTATCTTTCTGTATCGCTTTCTTCCTTAGGGAGAAACTCAAAATACCGCTGATAGACAACAGTAATATTACGATTCCTGTCAGGTCGATGAGCAGGATGCCCGGTAATTTAAAGAATCGCCCACTATGTAAATCTTGAATCACACGTTCCCAGCTTGGGCCATAGGCAGGCAGCAACAATTTGAGTTTGGCTTCTGTGGCGGAGGGGATTGCTTCAAGTTTTGACCAGGAGGCACCAGATTCCAGATCACTAACGGGTAGCCAGTTGAGTAAGTCAGCATCACTGATATAGATCTGTTGGCCGGATTGTATTAACAGTCCTGCGTCAGCCCGTCCTATACGCTCTATTTGTCCCGGTAGTCCGCTGCTGCGGGTCAATGTTTCGATGATTTCTCCATTTGGAGTAAGTAACAGTATCGAATTATTTAGTGCGACGATCAAAAGTTGATCGAGAGCGGCGGCGCCGACAAGAGCAGAACTATATTGGCCGATAATGCGATCATCTATGAATAAGGTTTCACCGAGTTTAACTACCTTGTGCTCTCGAGTACTGGCGCTTATTCCCGTGGGTGGCTTGATGCCGTATAACTGTAATATCCACGAGCTGTCCAGACGCGACTTATCCAGGCCGAGATCATGATTGTGATTGAGCATCAAGCCGGTAATCGACAGATAGATAGCGATTAATGCAGCAAATACACCAATACGCCCGTGCCATTTACTCAAATGTTTGTGCATTATTATTTGTTGGTTTGTTGTTTCATCACATAGTCTGACAACTGCAATGCTACAGCGGCCAGTTTACGTACTGCATTGACCGACAAAGTTGCTCCGCTAATACCGTCAATACGACGGTTCAGTCGACGGTTGTTATCAAGTTCTGAACCGTCGAACTGTCCGGTAAAGGATGGGAAGCGTATCTCACCACCCCTGTTTTCCCGGAACACAAGCACTTTCACAGAAACCAGTTTTTGATCCTGTACAACAAACCCTACCGTAATCGGTTTTTCTCGTCCGATTTCTTCCAGTATCCAGGCGCTGCGATGATCTTTGAGCCAGTATCTTACTCTGAGCGCCGGATAGTTGTGTCCCAGTGTTTTGCTGATATCAGTTTTGAGCGTGCCTTTTAGCCAGACCGTTTTAACCTCTGGTACGTCACCGTTAAAGGACTGCTTGAGGAAGTCATCATTACTTAAATAAACGATTGCTTTCGTGCCAGAGGACCATGCCGGGAACGCCTGTGCTGAGAGAATAAAAATCATTATAGCAGTACTGGTAAAAGGCCAGTTTTTAATAGTCTTTAGCATCTAAAATTGATATCCAACTCCCATGTTGAAACCGTCCAGTTCTTTTGCACCTTCAGGTGCATTCTGGTCCTGCAGGTCGAACTTGAATACGACATGTTCATTCAACCAGTAGTTAGCGCCGATACTTGACTGAGTGTACTGGCTATCGATCTGGGCTCCGGCAGTATTATCCCATTGTTCATAGCGTGCGAACAAACCGAAAGCCTGATTAATGCGCCATGCCGGTTCTATATACCAGCCTAGTTGCTTGTCTGCACCAATACTGGCAGGTCCATCGCCATCAAGATTCCACTGTGCATACAGGGCACGTAATCCAAAGGCTCCTCGTTCTAAAACAAGATGCGTTTCAGCCAGTGTTGCGGTACCGGCTAATGGATCTTCTCCCTGTGTTATATCGTCCTGATATTGTAAGGATGCAGCGAGTTCAAGGCCGGGCAGGCCTGTCCACTTAAGGCGTCCAGTGAAGGCCCCATTGTTGGCTACGGCTTCGCTGACATTCTGGCGGCCTTTGCGGGGTTTATATTTATCATCAGCCGACGTTTTCAGGCCGGAGTCGCCGTGGCACCCATGACCAGCCACTGGCGAATTTTCCAGTCAGACCAAGTCCACCTGCCCACCAGGTTGTGGGGATGATATTTCTTTCAACCTGATTGCGCTCTACTCCGTAGAATGTGTTTGGTTCATGCGTTTCGTTCAGAATTCCGACAGGTAACATAAATAGTCCGGCCTTGCCAGAAAGGTTTGTTGATATATCATGTTCGATATAGGCTTGCTCCAGTTCTATCTCACCCTTTTTGCCATCACCGGCGATGGAATGCTCTAGCTCCATTTCTGAAAAGAAGCGGGTTTTCTCATTAAACTCATGGCCGAAAAATAGCACAAAACGATGGAAGTCGATTTCATTCTTTTTTGTCCCACTGGGTTTGTCTTTGAGATTGTTATAATGAAGCTCACCATAACCACCAACCTGTGTTTTTGAAACTCGGGTCGTTTGTTGTTGGTCAACTACATCAGCGGTGGCTTCAACCATAGACACTGTTTCATCGATTTTTGCATCACTTGATTTCTGTTGTGACATCAATGTTTCAATCTGTTTTTGTTGTTGCTGGATTATCTTCCACATTTCTTCACGGGTAGGGAGATCATCCTTAGCAAGTGCTACACTACTTATAACGAGCATGCAGGTGGATAAGAAAAGCGAGCGAAATACGTTCATATGAGATGTACCTGAAATAGCCTGATTTGAAAGGAGATCTATTCTAATCTAAATAAGAATCGTTATCAATAGAAATGAAGAAAATATTGATACTGATGTAATGAAAAATACGGGCGAGGTGTCCTCTATTTTATTCACCGCTTAATTTTATTATTTTTATTTTTCTATTTTTCTATTTTTCTATTAGTCGTTTAGGGCGATAATAGGCTGATGGGTACCTCTATTGATTCTGGATATGTCAGATTGGATTCAAAATCTGTCAGATCAAGGCAAGGATCGCGCGTAATAGCCAGCTATTGCGAAGATTCTCAACACAGAGGTGGCTGGTTTTGGATCCAATATAACTATTCATGAATTAATAGAGGTGCCCATTGCTTACATATCCTGAAATCAATCCTGTCCTGCTCAGTATCGGTCCACTGAAAGTCCACTGGTACGGCATAATGTATCTATTTGGTTTTTTAGCAGCCTGGTTTCTGGGTAACTGGCGTGCAGCAAAGGGCGAGAGCTGGAACAAGGAGGAGGTTGGTGATCTGGTCCTCTACGGGGCACTGGGAGCCGTACTTGGCGGGCGCGTGGGTTACATCCTGTTTTACAAGCCGGGAGAGTATCTGGCGCAGCCACTGGATATCTTTAAGATATGGGAAGGTGGGATGTCCTTCCATGGAGGCCTGATCGGGGTGCTGGTGGCAATTTGGCTATTTGGTAGAAAAACAGATAGAAGCTTCTTTCAGGTCAGTGACTTTGTCGCACCGCTGGTACCAATCGGCCTTTTCTTTGGACGCATCGGCAACTTTATTAATCAGGAATTATGGGGACGTGTCACGGATATGTCATGGGGGATGGTTTTCCCTCTGGCTGGTACTGCAGCACGTCATCCCTCACAAATCTACGAGGCAATACTTGAAGGTTTGGTGCTGTTTGCCATTCTCTGGGGCTACAGCGCCGTTCCACGGCCGGTAGCAAAAGTCTCGGGTCTGTTCCTGGTTCTTTATGGCACATTCCGTTTTTTCGTAGAGTTTACTCGTGAACCGGATAACTATCTTGGTTTTATCGCCCTGGACTGGATGACCATGGGGCAGATATTATCGCTACCAATGATAGTGTTCGGTCTATTGATTATGTGGTTATCAGGTAATCAACGCTTTAACTATAAGGGCGAGACCGGTAAGAAAAGTCACTAGTTCAAATGCACGTTTAATCCCTATGGGCATAATTCCCCGTGGCTTGCCACGAAAACTGTAGGTGCGAATTCATTCGCACAATGTGCATAAACATTGGCATCGCTGTGCGAATGAATTCGCACCTACATTTAATACCCCGTCAGCTTGCTGCGGGGTAGTTTATT
>BDTD01000035.1 GCA_002897635.1 bacterium BMS3Abin11
ATCACTACGTGGTAATGATTGCTCATTACCGCATACGCACAGACATCAATAGCAAAGATTCCAGATAACTCGGCCAGTTTCTCTACCACCCATTGCTTGCGATGAGAGTAGTCCTTTCCGGAATACTGATCCACTCCCCAGAGAAAGGCACGCCGTACACAGCGGCAGATGCAATGGTAATAAGGGGTATCGTCTAAAGAAATCTGGCTTTTGCGTGAACGCGGCATGGCAGGCACCTCCTTGTGTCTGGTCTATCCGATGATCATTTCTGTTCGGGTGTTATCAACCTAATGAAAATGTGGGGCGTTGTCAATATTTTGGTGGGTGTCTGTTAGTACTGTTATCAACCTAATGAAAATGTGGGGCGTTGTCAATATTTTGGTGGGTGTCTGTTAGTACTGTTTCAGGCATAACGTTGGCTAAGCTGCGCCGCGTAGCGGTGTCAGGTGGAGGCGTTTTTTGCCGGAACGCACTTGAGCGTGTTGTTATGTGATTTTTGCTTTGAGTGGGAATCTTTCAGGGTGTTCTATTGATTCGACCGTAAGATCAACATCTATATCTGGCCAATAAAAATGATTAACACTCTGTGCTTCTACATTGATTATTTTTTTTATGGGTTGATTCTTAAACCAGGGGAAATCATCATAAGCCAAAAATAGCTCTTTACCTTGCGTAAGTAGCCATACTCCGTGACTAGAAATGTTAGTTACTTCAACTGCTGAAGTGCTGTTTCCATGCGCTAATGAGCTCATTACAATGGACCTCGGCTAATGATTCAATTTCTTTAAGTTGTTTTCTAGTATATTTGTAATTCTTTGATAATTCAATTTCGGGCTCAAGCCAGTACTTTGCTTCGCCATCGCCTGATATTACATGTACATGCATTCGTGATTCTTCTCTTGAAAAGAAGAAAAACCGATAGCCTTTCTCTTTAAATACTGTAGGGCTCATATTTTTCCTGAATCACATAACGACCAAGCTCAGACGCAGCCAGCGAAGCTGGCGTCGGCTGGAGCGCCTGGTTGGATTTCATATTCCTGAGACTAATACAGTGCCGGAACAATGCTTCATATCCATTTTATGCGGCTGCATCATTCCATAAGTATCCCGCAAAAAGGAAAGCAGCGCGGAAGAATCTCGGCGGTCGATATTTGTGCGCAAGACAATCGACCCACTATCTTTTTCAATTTCTACTGGGTCAATAACCGCCTCGTTGAAACTCCTGCATAATGCACTAGATTTCAAGTCCGCGTAACGGGGGGAACAGTCATTTAAACACAGCTGCCCTTGATCTTCGAAAGTCATAATTACTCCATCCAATACCGATCTATGACGGAAAAACTCGCTTTCACAAAAATAAAGACATTCCCCGGAGAATCCTTTTTCCTTTCCCCAGCCAACTATTGTAGCAATGCCATATAAGGTTGATTTGATGTTGTCTATTTGGAGGTCAGGCAGATGACCTTGGGCATGGAGCCAAACCAAGCGAAAATCTGCTTTAGGCGCAGCATCAGAGGCTAGTTGAGAAACCGCATCTTCGATAATACTAGACACGGAATTATTGTACCCTCCCTTGTATATTTCGCCCGCTACCTTCCCGGCCACCAATTCAGCATCGCGTACCGCTAACCGATTGGGGTCTGAGAACTTTTCCTTAAGCTCGATCAGGTAACTCGACTCAGAACATTTCACTAGGAAGTCTGGAGTCTTCATGCCCTTACGACAGGCAATCTTCTCGCAGCAGAACCCTCTCTCATGAAGGATGCTTGGTAGAGTTTCTTCATTTATCATGTGCAGCCTTACTTCCTTATTGAAATCTACAGGTATTGGACGGGAAAAGACCGTGTTTCACTACGCCCTTTTTCCTTCTATGACATATTGGTTTGAATATTTTCTTCATGATCTCTTCTTAGCTGTTTGATTAAGACTCTCATAGTTATCAGTCTATTGCTATTTCATCTGTTTTAAATCAGCAATCTCAACATCTCTAAAATCAATGCGTGAACTATGGTTTTCGTCCTCCTATCCCTCAACCTCTGGATTGTTGGAACTGGCAAAATATTCTTTCAATCATCATAGATTAAAAGAGAACATATTAAGAACGCAACCATGGACAGATTACCACTGCTCATAAACTTACCATTGTCATTTTAATACAAACTCGCATCAGACAAACAGCTGAAACATTTTCCTCTCGCAGGGTTCGCAGAGAACGCGGGGAGATCAAAGTCTTTGTTTTTATTTAAAATGGCTGATTTTTTGGGTTCCCTGCGTCCTTTGCGAACCCTGCGAGAGAGTGCTTTTTTGTTCTTCAGGCTTGTCCTGCATGACTCACAGGCATCAGGGATCCAAGTGCTTTTTTCATGTCTCAAAGCCTTAAAACTTCCATAAAAGAAGTACTGTCAATACCTGCTTACCGGCCGAAATTTCTTTGTGGGACAGCTATGATAGATTACCTTATAAATCACCCTTTCTTAAGCAGGTCAAAAACGTGGTAATTTTTATCTAGCCTGGATTCGTTTTTATCCGCTTCAGAGAGATTAGTGACTTTCTATTTTGTCTGCTATGTTTGGTCTAAAGACGCAACCCCCAGCCGTGCGCCAGCACAAAAAAACCAACCCTCACCCTACTCATCACCATCATCCCATACCGGCTTAACCGTATTCCACCGCTTACAACCAGGACACTGCCAATGCATGGCGTTCCCACGAAACCCGCAATGTTCACACAAATAGTTTTTTCGTGATTTCAGGACACGCTCTATTATTGCCTCTAAGGTCTCAAGATCAGACTTCGACTGACCATCGGCCTGCGCGGCTGAGAGGTGAATCATACGAGATAGACCATGCATTGAGGGTTGCAGGCGCAGTTCTTCAATAACAAATTCACGGGCCGCCGACGAGCCCTCATTTGCTTCGATCTCTTCTGCCAGTTTTAACATGACCGGGATTGCACGATCTTTTTCCAGTGCTTTATTTAAGAGCTGCAGCCAGGCATCCTGATTTCCGGTTTCTTTAAAGCACTCGGACAGCTGGCCCAGCACTTCAGGTAAATATCTTCGATCCTGGTTTTCTATCTTTTTCCAGTAGCGAATAGCTTTTTTGCAGTCTCCCGCATCCCGCGCGATCTGGCCACGCAGAATATTCGCCCTTACTGAATCAGGATCCTTTGATAAGGCTTTCTTCAGTAAAGTTTTTGCCTGGTCGGGGTTGTTCCTGCCGATTTCGTCCTCTGCCTGTTCACAGAGAAAATGGGCAATCATCTCATCGACCGATTCACCGCTAGCCCTGGCAAGGCGTTTCGCTGTAGCAATCGCCTGATCCCATTCTTTTTCCTGCTGATAAACATAAAGCAACTGGCGCAAGGCAGGCTCAGGATCCTTCTCAATTTCGGCATATTCAAGTAACAGGTTCTCGGCCCTGTCCAGCAAACCTGCCTTCAGGTAATCCTGAGCCAGTTCAAACAGTGCCTGACTGCGCTGATGACAATCCAGTTTTGGCCTTGCAATCAGATTCTGGTGAATTCTTGTTGCACGCTCGATCTCACCTCTGCGACGAAACAGGTTGCCTAGCATCAAGTGCGTTTCGACGGTTTCTGTATCAACTTCCAGCACCTTGATGAAAACCTCAATGGCCTTATCCGGCTGCTCGTTAAGCAGGAGATTTAGACCCTTGAAGTAATCCGAAGGGATTTCACCTGTACCCTTGCGTTTTTTTGATCGCTGATCCTGACGAGCGGCAATCCAGCCAGAAATTACGGCAACAGGCAGCAGTAATAACAGCCATGCGACATCAAACACTTCAGATAGAACCCCTGGTAGACAAGGTACTTTGTTGCTGAAGCTCTTTGCTCAGTTTCCGGATTTCTTTTTTTGCCCGCAGTAATTCCCGATGCCTACGCAACTGCGACATTAAGGTCATCAGCATGCCGATCAACATTCCTAGCAGTAAAGTCACCAGCAGGACAACAACCAGCGGCGCAGATATGGCTATATCCGGGTAGTAATTGAGCTCAACCAGCTGTGGATTTTTTAGGGAAAATGTGAGTCCAATAACCACAATAACTATGAACAGCAGTAAATATAAGAATAGCTTCATGTCGTCTTCCTTACAGAATCCATAAGCATTCTACCTGTACGGGGGGAAAATGGCATTAAAAAACCCGCCGTACTGCAAGTGGCGGGTTTTGTGTGGTTTGTGTCAATCAATAAAATCAGGGTATATCAACACGCTGACGTAGCTCTTTGCCAGGCTTAAAGTGCGGCACATGCTTATCCGGCACAGTCACAGAATTACCCGTTTTAGGGTTGCGCCCTACGCGCGCTCGACGATGATGTAAAGTAAAACTGCCAAAACCTCTCACTTCGATTCTTTCACCGCTGGATAGTGCGCTGGTCAGACATTCAAGAATTACTTTAACTGCCAGTTCAACATCACGATAGCCAAGCTGATTTTGGTCAGCCGAGAGTGAATCAATAAGTTCTGATTTTGTCATCGTCGTCATCCGCCCCTAATGTCGTTTATTTTTTTGACAACTGTTCCTTCAGCTTATCACCAAGTGAGGTCATACTGCCAGCTGGTTTTGCTGAGTATTCGCGTACCGCCTCGCTTTCTGCCTCTGCTTCAAGTGCTTTTATGGAAAGAGAAATCCTGCGGCTCTTGCGATCTATGCTGGTGATTTTAGTTTCGATAGTATCACCTTCAATGAGTGCACTGCGCGCATCTTCAACCCGATCCTGTGATATCTCGGAAACACGCAGATAACCAGTAACCAGATCAGCCAGTTTAATGACTGCTCCCTTGGTATCAACGCTTTCTACGATACCCTTAACAGCAGCGCCCTTCCCGTGCTCGGCAACAAAGCTGGTGAAAGGATCGCCTTCAACCTGTTTTAGTCCCAGTGAAATACGCTCACGTTCTGCATCAATAGCAAGAATGACAGTTTCTACTTCATCACCCTTTTTGAAATCCATCACGACTTCCTCACCAGTGCGCTCCCATGACAGGTCGCTGAGATGAATCAGACCGTCGATTGCACCTTCCAGACCAACAAAAATACCAAAATCGGTAATGGACTTGATACAACCTGATACCTTGTCATTTTTGTTGTGGGTGGCGGCAAAAGCCTCCCATGGATTGGTTGAACATTGCTTCATGCCGAGAGAAATACGACGGCGCTCTGTATCGATGTCCAGAACCATAACTTCAACTTCATCACCTACCTGAACAACCTTGGAAGGATGAATATTCTTATTGGTCCAGTCCATTTCTGAAACGTGGACCAGGCCTTCTACACCATCTTCAATTTCTACAAATGCACCGTAATCGGTAACGTTTGTGACCTTGCCGATGATACGTGTATCACGAGGATAACGACGCGGGAGATCGCCCCATGGATCTTCTTCTGTCTGTTTGAGGCCAAGTGAAACACGGTTACGTTCCTTATCAAACTTTAGCACGCGTGCCTCAATTTCATCACCAACGTTGAGCACTTCTGAAGGATGTTTGACACGCTTCCAGGAGATGTCTGTGATATGCAGCAGACCATCGATACCGCCAAGATTGACGAATGCACCGTAATCGGTCAGGTTTTTGATAACACCCTTGACCAGTTGACCTTCTTCCATGTTTTCCAGTAGTGCATCACGTTCTGCAGTCAGCTCTTTCTCAACCACGGCGCGACGGGAAACAACAACATTATTACGCGGACGATCGATCTTGATAATCTTGAATTCCAGATCTTTACCTTCGAGGTAGGTAGCATCCTTAACCGGACGCACGTCAACCAACGAACCTGGCAGGAAGGCTCGGATAGTCCCGAGGCTAACTGTAAAGCCACCTTTGACCTTACCGGTGATACGGCCGATGACAATGACATCTTTCTCGTGGTCTTTCTCAAGATCTTCCCATGCACGCACACGGATAGCCTTTTCACGGGACAGGCGGGTTGAGCCTGTGCCGTCTTCAATTGATTCGATAGCAACTTCTACGTCGTCGCCTATTTTTACTGTCAGTACACCATCGGCATCCTTGAATTCACCCGCAGGGATTTCACCCTCGGTCTTCAGGCCGGCATTGACGATTACATAATCATCATTGACATCAACGACCTGTCCGATCGTTACTTCTCCGGAACGCATCTCCGCCTTTGACAGGCTCTGTTCCAGTAATTCAGCAAATGTTTCACTCATGGTTTAAATACAACTCGGTTTGATTGTATCGGGCACGGCCCACAGAGTATTAGTAGGCATTGGTTAATGTTATCCGCTGACCAGCAACGCCCAAAGACGAATAGACTAATCGTTACAGACTCTGGTACCCGACTTGCTGCCTGATTTGCCCGATCACCTGTCCCAGGCTCATATCGGACGTATCCAGCACAATCGCGTCTGCTGCGGGAATCAAAGGAGAATTCGTGCGTTCCGCATCACGTGCATCGCGCTCAGAAATCACCGTAAAAAGACGCGGGATGCTATCATTTATTCCTTTATTCTTCAACTGCTTAAATCGTCGTTCTGCCCTTATTTTAGCGGAAGCAGTGAGAAAAAACTTGTGTGTTGCATCCGGAAAGACCACTGTCCCCATGTCCCGGCCATCGGCAACCAGCCCGGGTGGCTGACGAAAATCTCGCTGCCGCTGTAGCAGAGCTGCGCGGATATCACCATCGGCAGCCAGCTTTGAAGCCATCGCGCCACATTCTTCAGTACGTATCGAAGATGATATATCTGTCCCAGCAAGCAGCACATCCGCGCCGCCGTCAGCGGCAGGCTTAAAAGCAATCTTTAGTTCTTGCGCCAACGAAACAATTTTTTCCTTATCTTTACTCAATTCCAGACCTGCCAGCTCGGCTGCATAGGCCAAGGCCCGATAAATGGCTCCAGAATCGAGATAATGCCAGCCCAGACTCGTCGCCAGTTGCTGACTGACCGTACCCTTGCCAGAGCCACTGGGGCCATCGATGGTAATCACCGGAATGTCAGTCATTAGCTATATAACCGTTATTTCCAGGCCACAACTTGCAGCTAGAGAATGAAAATCAGGAAATGATGTAGCAACGTTGTCGCAATCATCAATAACAATTTCCGTGTTGCTCATCAGCCCTGCCATAGCAAAGGCCATGGCTATACGGTGGTCGCCATGGCTGTCTACCGTGCCACCCTGAATCTGACTACCCTGCACGTGCATCCCGTCTGCTGTTTCGATGATATCGACGCCTATATTGGTCAGGCCCCTGGCCATCGCTGCAATGCGGTCAGATTCCTTCACCCTGAGTTCTGCTGCCCCGCTAAGAATGGTTTCACCACTGGCCACAGCAGCAGCAATAAGAATGGCTGGAAACTCATCGATGGCAAGTGGCACGTGCGCTTCATCAATATGAATCCCATGCAGTGGGGCAGACTGAACAATCAGATCTGCTACCGGCTCACCGCCTACAGTTCGCTCATTCTTCAGTTCTATATCCGCACCCATCTGCTTTAAAATGAAGAGAATTCCCGTTCGTGTTGGATTGATACCGACGTTCTTAATCTCGACCCGTGAGCCTGGTGCTATGGATGCACCGACAATAAAAAATGCAGCAGAAGAAATATCTCCCGGCACCACCATATCGGTCGCTGTCAGACGAAAACCCGGTTCCAGACACACCCTGGGGCCGTCACTGGTAACGGGATATCCAAAGCCTCGTAACATACGCTCGGTATGGTCTCTGGTTGGGGCAGGTTCAGTAATACAGGTCTTGCCTTCGGCATATAGACCTGCAAGTAACAGGCAGGATTTTACCTGTGCACTGGCCATTGGCATCTGATAATGAATGCCTCGCAAGCCGTTAGCAGGATTAATCTGCAAAGGCGGGGTACCGCCTTTAGCGGTACTGATCTGCGCACCCATTTCGGTCAATGGATCGACAACTCTGCGCATAGGCCTGCCGGACAGAGATTTATCACCGGTTAGACACGAGGGAAACGGCTGCCCACTTAACAGGCCTGACAACAAACGCATCGCTGTACCTGAATTCCCCATATTCAGGTCATGCTGCGGCTGGCTCAGTCCATGTAGACCCATCCCGCGGATTACCAGCCGGCCTTCATCCGGTCCCTCAATGTTGACGCCCATTGCACGAAAGGCAGCAATCGTTGCCAGAACATCCTCACCTTCCAGTAAACCGCTGACATGGGTGATCCCCTCTGCCAGCGCGCCCAATATCACCGATCGATGTGAAATGGATTTATCACCTGGAATACGAATGGTGCCTGCTAATTGTCCACCGGGACTAATCTTGAAGCGTTTACTCACCCGTTACTCCACAAACAGGGACTACTCATCATTTCCCACCTTTGTGACATCGGGTAATTTATCACGCGCTTTTTTGGCACGCTGGAATGCCTGCTGCAACTGCTCGCCATCAGCATTTTTCAGCAACTCTCTGTAGCCGGCCAGCTGCTGCTCCATCGACTTGAGTAATGGAATCAGTTCATGCCGGTTGGCCAGGCAGATATCGCGCCACATAACAGGGCTACTGGCAACTATGCGGGTAAAAGCTTTAAAGCCACCGGCTGTATTGGTGAATATTTCTTCGTGGCGATCCTGTTGGGAGAGGAAATCCACCAGTGCATAGGCCAGTAAATGGGGTAGATGGCTGGTCGCCCCTAGCATCGCATCATGGTCTTCCAGCGACATCCTGACCACCCTGGCGCCACAGACCTCCCACATCGTCTGCACCAGCTGAATATCTGTCTCGGCATTTTCGGGCAGCGGCGTAAGAATCACCCGGTGATCAACAAACAAATCGGCATATGAAGCGGCGACACCGGAATTCTCTGTGCCAGCAATCGGATGCCCGGGCACGAAACAGTCGATCTTATCACCCAGGGCCTCTCGGGCAGCCGTGGCCACACTACCTTTGACGCTGCCTGCATCGGTGACCACACAATGTGCAGGAATAACATCGGCAATTGCACTTAGTATTGGCCCTATAGTCGATACCGGTGTAGCCAGTACCACCAGATCAGCATCTTTCATCGCCTGCACCGGATCGCTTTCTGCTTTATCAATCACGCCAAGTTGCAAAGCCAGATCCAATGTCTCCTGGCTACGTGCCACACCGGTGATCTGGCTAACCGCATCGTGAGCTTTGAGTACACGCGCCAGAGAACCACCGATCAGACCGACTCCTATGATAACGACGTGTCCAAGGCTGCATTCAGACATTCGCTTCTAATACTCCTGTCTCTAATACCCTGTCCAACACTTCGATAAATCGTCGATTATCATCTTCAGAACCGATTGTTACCCTTAGGAAATCCGGCATACCATAATTTGCAATCGGTCTGACAATCACCCCCTGCTGCATCATCGCCTCAAATAAATCCTGCGCGGGTCGTGAAAAATCAATGGCCAGGAAATTACCTGCCGAAGGGATATAACTTAGCCCCCTCGATTTACAGGCATCCGTTAAATACGTTAACCCTGATAGATTCATTTCTCTACTTTGCCTGATATGTGAATCGTCATCTAACGCCGCTGCCGCAGCCACCTGGGCCAGAGTATTTACATTAAAAGGCTGGCGCACGCGATTAAGGTAATCAGCAATCTCGGGAGATGACACACCATAGCCGACACGCAACCCTGCCAGGCCGAATATCTTGGAAAAGGTGCGGGTCACCAGAAGATTTGGGTAATCATTCAGCCACTGTGTACAGTCCGGGTAATCAGGATAAGCGCTACCGGTGACATATTCTGCATAGGCTTCATCAATCACAACAATCACGTGATCAGGAACTTCGGCAAGAAACGACTTCAACTCTGCTGCTGCCAGCCAGGTGCCGGTGGGATTGTTGGGGTTGGCAATAAAAATCACTCTACTGCGATCCGTCACAGCCTGCAGCATAGCCTCAAGCTTACAGCCCCAGTTAAGTACCGGAGTTTCTACCGGCGTGCCCCCTACAGCCAGTGTTGCCAGAGGATAAACTGCAAAGGCATGACGACTGAAGATCACCTCATCGCCCGGGTTCACAAATGCCCGGCAAACAAATTCAAGGATATCATTGGATCCATTACCCAGCGTGATGCAAGCTACATCAAGATCATGGCGAGTAGCAATCCTCTCTTTTAATCCAGTACCATTGCCATCAGGGTAGCGCGCCAGATTATGGACTGTCTGCATGGCCTTAATGCCTTGTGGCGAAGGCCCCAGAGGATTCTCATTGGATGCCAGCTTGACGGGTTTGGCTATGCCAAACTCAGCGGCCACCTCTTCTACCGGTCTGCCGGGTTGATAGGGGGTAATTTTTCGAACACCCGGGGTGGCCAGATCAGAGATATCCACGTTCACAAATCGAGTACAGATTTCGGGTAGGAACCGAGTAGCTTAAGCATCACTGCCTGCTGGCCAATTTCTTCCAGCACTTCAGCAATCGCTGGCTCAGAAATGTGTCCGTCCAGATCAAGGAAAAAGACATATTCCCATAAGCCGCTATGTGAAGGCCGCGACTCAATTTTACTCATACTGACCCTGTGGCGCGCCAACGGTGCCAATAATTTATACAGGGCCCCCGCCTCATTCTGGCTGGAAACCATGATACTGGTTTTGTCTTCACCGGTCGCACTGGTATCGATCTTACCTATTACCAGAAAACGCGTAGTATTATTCGGGTCATCCTCAATATTGGAAACGAGTGATGCCAGTTCATACAGCTCACCGGCCTGCTCACCGGCAATCGCTGCAGCTGTGGAATCTTCTGCCGCGCGTCTTGCTGCCTCGGCATTGCTGCTCACATTTACCTGTTCCACATGCGGCAGATTTGCCGCCAGCCATCTTCTACACTGAGCCAGTGACTGCTGGTGTGAATAGACATGAGTGATAGTCTGTAAGGAAGCTGATTTTGTCAGCAGATGATGGTGAATACGCAGAGAAACCTCACCACAAACTTTAAGTATGGAATCAATGAAATTGTCCAGCGTATTGCTGATCACTCCTTCAGTTGAATTTTCTATCGGCACAACACCAAAGTTAGCAGTCTCCGCCTCCACTTCGCGAAACACATCATCTATAGTGGATAAAGGTTTAATATTTATTGCATAACCAAAGTGCTTTAGTGCAGCAGCATGTGAGTAGGTTCCTTCCGGGCCGAGAAAACCCACAGTCAGTGGGGCCTCAGCAGAAAGACAGGCAGACATCAGGGCACGGAACATATGTGCTACATCATTGTCATTTAACGGACCATTATTTTTCTCAACGACATGATGCAATACATCCGCCTCACGTTCAGGCCGGTAGAAACTTCCTGTTTCACCCTGTGTACGTTTTGCCTCAGCCACATCAATAGCGATCCCTGCCCGCTCATTAAACAGGTTGAGAATCTTCTCATCCAGCGCATCAATGCGCTCGCGCAGTTGTTCCAAATCTTTAGCAGATGTACTCATATGCCGAGCATACCAGAGGTTCCTTAAACCACACGTACCTTTTTTACACCTTCTATATTTCTAACGGCCTTCATTGCATCATCAGGAATGATGCTATCCGTATCGACCAGGGTGTAGGCTATATCTTCATGACTTTGGTTAATCATCTCGCGGATATTGATTTCATTCTCAGCTAGTACGGTAGAAATCTGCCCCAGCATATTCGGTATATTTGCATGCGTCACGACCAGGCGGTTGACGGCTTCTTTTGCCATCTGCACATCAGGGAAATTGACAGAATTTGTAATATTGCCATTTTCAATGAAGTCCCGCAGCTGATTCGCCACCATGATGGCACAGTTGTCCTCTGCTTCAGTGGTTGATGCACCAAGATGAGGCAATGCTATGACCTTGTCACAGCCTGCCAGTTCGGGGCTGGGGAAGTCACAGACATAGGATTGAATGCGGCCTGTTTCTATCGCACGACATATTGCCGCGTCATCAACAATACCATCGCGAGCAAAATTAAGTATTACCGAACCAGGCCTCATCATAGCCAGCCGTTCATCGTTGATCATGTTTCGAGTAACATCAATCAATGGAACATGGAATGTGACAACATCAACTTTACTGAGCAATACTTCGAGGCTGTTGGCTCGTTCCACCTCTGAAGACAACTTCCAGGCGCCCTCTACCGTCAGGCTGGGGTCATAGCCAACAACATTCATTCCCAGAGTCAGGCAGGCGTTGGCCACGGAGCGGCCAATCGCGCCCAGACCAATTACACCAATTGTGCGGCCTGGTAACTCATAACCGGCAAATCTTTTCTTTCCTTCTTCAACCGCTTTTGACATGGCTGCTGCATCAATGCCATCCAGACCACGAACATAATCCCAGGCAGGTGTAATATTTCTAAAAGCAAGCAACAGGCCGGCAAGCACCAGTTCTTTAACAGCATTGGCATTGGCCCCCGGCGCATTGAAAACAGGAATTCCCATTTCAGTCAATTTATCAACCGGTATATTATTCACACCCGCCCCGGCGCGCCCAACTGCCAGCAGTGATTCCGGAATCTCCATATCATGCATCTTGAAAGAACGCAGAATAATGGCCTCAGGATTCTCAACATCTGGACCAAAGTCATACAGGGTCTTCGGCAGTTTTTCCAGCCCAGCCGGAGAGATGTTATTTAATGTCTGTATCTTGTGCATAGTAACCCTTATGTATTACGTTTTATGTTTTACGGTTTTTTGTTTCCACGTAAAACGTAAAACGTAATACGTAAAACTATTTTTAACCATTTTTTTGCTGAAAATCCTGCATGTAGCTAATCAGTGCCTGCACGCCTTCTTCCGGCATGGCGTTGTAGATGCTGGCGCGCATGCCACCGACGGAGCGGTGGCCTTTTAACTGAACCAGTCCTGCCTCAGCGGCGCCGGCAAGAAATGCTGCATCCTGGCTGCTATCCGCCATGACAAATGGTACATTCATCCAGGAACGGTAAATCTTGTCGACCGGGTTAGTATAAAAACCGCCGGAATTGTCGATACAGTCATACAGTGCAGATGCTTTACGCTCGTTGATCTCGGCCATAGCCGACAGGCCACCGTTCTTCAGTAGCCAGTCGAACACCATACCGGCTATATACCAGGCAAAAGTGGGCGGCGTGTTATACATGGACTCGGCCTTATCGTGTACAGCGTAATCCATCATGGCGGGTGTATTCGCACTCGCATGGCCGACCAGATCCTCGCGCACAATAACAATCGTGAGGCCTGCCGGGCCGATATTCTTCTGTGCACCAGCATAGATGATTCCATATTTATCCACATCTATCGGGCGCGACAGGATGGTTGATGACATATCTGCCACCAGTGGTACGTCACCTGTTTCGGGTTCGGCGTCAAATTCCAGACCACCTATCGTTTCATTCGGTGTGAAATGCACATAGGCGGCATTCTCATTGAGCTCCCAGAGTACACGATCAGGAATGGTCGAATAGGATTCATCTTTGCTACTGGCCACAATATTCACATGCCCATAGCGCGCAGCCTCTTTTATTGCCTTGGCAGACCAGGCACCGGTGTCAAAATAATCTGCCTTGCGTGCCTTGCCCATCAGATTCAGCGGTACCATGGCAAACTGACTGGATGCTCCACCCTGCAGAAATAGCACCTTATAGTGTTCCGGAATATTCATCACTTCACGCAGGCTGGCTTCAGCTTTTTCTGCGATGGATATAAACTCCTTGCCTCGATGACTCATTTCCATTACTGACATGCCGGTACCGTGCCAGTCTGTCATTTCCTGTTGCGCCTGCTCCAGCACAGCCAGTGGTAAAGTTGCCGGTCCGGGACTAAAATTAAAAATTCTGCTCATGTTGATATTCTCTTAAATTCAAATCTAATAAATGGTGAAATCTGTTGTGCTGCCATTGCGAGGAACGAAGTGACGAAACAATCTCTAAGTTTATAATTTAACCAGGAGATTGCCGCGCTGCGCTCGCAATGACAAATCATTCGTCTGATGGACTGTCTACTGAATTGGCCTCTGAATCATCATCTTCTTCATCGCTCTCGTCTGCATTCTCATCTTCTGACTCACACACTCTGGCAAGGCTGACCAGATCCTCTTTTTTACCCAGGCCAATCAGGCGAACGCCCTGGGTGTTTCGACTCATGACAGATATCTCACTGATACGGGTACGAATCAATGTACCACCACTGGTAATCAGCATCACTTCGTCATTGTCCTCAACCAGTTCAGCTGCAACCACGTTACCATTTCTATCTGATGTCTGGATAGAGATCACACCCTTGGTCGCACGCCCTTTGCGCGGATAGTTTTCCAGCAGCGTGCGTTTACCATAACCCCGGATTGTTGAGGTAAGTATTGATTTAGCGGAGTCTTTTTCCGGGTCAACAATTATCAGTGAAATAACAGCATCACCCTCTGCCATTTTAATACCGCGCACACCGCGCGCGGTCCGGCCCATAGCGCGCACAGTCGTTTCATCAAACCTGACGGCCTTACCCGAATTAGAAAACAGCAGGATATCCTTGTTGCCATCAGTAATACCAACGCCGATCAGGCGCCTGTCACCTTCCAGGTCTACGGCGCGAATACCACTGTTTCGGGGCCGTGAAAAATCAACGAGTGGTGTCTTTTTGACCAGCCCGTCTGCCATCGCCATGAATACATATTTATTTTCTTCATATTCACGAATCGGCAATACGGCGGTGATCTGCTCACCCTCTTCCAGCGGCAGCAGATTATTTAATGGTCGTCCACGTGCCATACGCCCGGCCTGCGGCAGCATGAATACCTTTTTCCAGTACACCTTGCCTACAGTAGAGAAACACAGAATTGTGTCGTGTGTATTGGCAACAAACATAGTCTCGACAAAATCTTCTTCCTTCACTTTCGTCGCACTCTTGCCACGGCCACCACGTCGCTGAGCACTGTAATCTTCCAGTGGCTGTGCCTTGGCATAGCCACTGTGGGAAATTGTCACCACCATGTCCTCCTCGGCAATCAGGTCTTCATCGGTAAGGTCTTCATAGCTCTGAACGATTTCGGTACGGCGATCATCGGCGTATTTATCACGGATCTCTATCAGCTCTTGGGTAATGATCTCCATCAGGCGTTCAAAATTATTGAGGATTTCCAGTAGCTCTGCAATACGATCCAGCACCTGTTCGTATTCGGTGATGATCTTTTCCTGTTCCAGTCCGGTCAGACGATGCAGCCGCAGATCAAGAATGGCCTGGGCCTGCTTCTCTGACAATCGATACTTCCCATTCAGCATGCCAACATTTTCTGGCAGACCGTCAGGGCGGGACATCTTGGAACTGGCACGTTCAAGCATGCGGGCGACAACGCCTGCCTCCCAGTCTTTCGCCTGCAGTTGCACTTTCGCCTCAGCCGGGTTTGCGGCTGCCTTGATCAGAGCAATTATCGGGTCGATATTATTGAGTGCTATCGCCAGCCCTTCGAGAAGGTGGGCACGATCTCTTGCCTTGCGCAGATCGAAAATAGTACGCCGGGTAACCACTTCTCGACGATGACGGATAAATTCTTCCAGCATCTCGCGCAGTGAAAACAGGCGTGGCTGGTTATTCACCAGTGCCACCATATTGATACCGATCACCAGCTGCATGCTGGTCATCTGGTAAAGGTTGTTCAGTACCACTTCAGGCACTTCGCCACGCTTCAATTCGATCACTGCCCGCATGCCGTCTTTATCAGACTCATCACGCAGATCGGAAATACTGGTGATCTTCTTATCACGCACCAGTACGGCCATTTTCTCCAGCAGCCTCGCCTTGTTTACTGTATAGGGTAATTCGCTGATGATCAGTGCGTTGCGATCACCATGTTTACCAATTGGCTCAATATCCACTTTAGCGCGAACATGTATACGGCCTCTGCCAGTCTTATAGGCCTGCAGTATCCCGGTAGCACCATTAATTATCCCCCCGGTTGGAAAATCCGGACCGGAGATATGCTCCATTAGCCCTTCGAGGCCAATATCTTCATCTTCTATCATCGCCAGGCAGGCATTGACTACTTCACGTAGATTATGTGGAGGAATAGTAGTTGCCATGCCAACGGCAATGCCGGCGGAACCGTTGACCAGCAGATTGGGTACCCGGGTCGGCATCACCAGTGGCTGAGTTTCAGTCTCATCGTAGTTGGGGCCAAAATCTACCGTTTCACGATCAAGGTCAGCCAGCAATTCGTGTGCGATTTTCGACAGTCGAATTTCGGTATAACGCATGGCAGCCGGTGAATCACCATCTACCGAACCAAAGTTTCCCTGCCCATCCACCAGCATGTGACGCATGGAAAAAGGCTGTGCCATACGAACGATGGTGTCATAGACAGCTGTATCGCCATGTGGGTGATATTTACCTATCACATCACCGACCACGCGCGCGGATTTCTTGAAGGGCTTGTTCCAGTCGTTATTGAGTTCGTGCATGGCATACAGCACACGGCGATGTACCGGCTTTAATCCGTCCCGTACATCAGGCAGTGCACGCCCTACAATGACACTCATGGCGTAGTCCAGATAGGACTGGCGCATCTCCTGATCGAGATTGCTGGGAAGTGTTTCCTTAGCGAATGATTCCATGCATTTTCCGCAGATTTATAGACCGTTTGAGCGGCAGTATCAGGTATTCATGACACCTTAAAAACCTCATGGGATACAGCTTCCCAGAGTTCCTGTTTGAATACCCATAAAAAGGAGAGATTCTACCACGAGAGGCAGGAGATATGCACACCTTCAGGCAACTGAAATATACTGGGATGGCAGGAATTATTAGTGGTCATTGTGGCTAAAAGATAGCTATCTAATGCCTGGGTTAAAATTCATGCAAGTTTGAGCTATCTACATGGGTGATTTTGTGTGATTTCCGCTGGTTTGTGAATCCCAATGAAGCCTTGACCTGAGATGAAAAAGAAAAATATGACGCCAGAGATTAAGAAAGGTAAAATGGCGGGTTTACCTTTTCGAATACAGATATTTCTGAAAACAGGAGACATTCCATGAGACTTATTCTTTTAGGCGCACCGGGTGCCGGCAAGGGCACTGTTGCCAAACTTTTAACCCAGCTTGATGGTTCAGTACAGATCTCCACTGGCGACATACTGCGCGGCGCAGTTCGTGACGGCACCGACCTCGGAAAAGAAGCCCAGGGTTACATGACCCGAGGTGAACTGGTACCTGATTCACTGATCATGGGTATCATGGGTGAACGTCTGCTGGAAGATGACTGCAAAAGTGGTTTCCTGCTCGATGGCTTCCCCCGCACCATCCCACAGGCCGAGGAACTGAAAACCCTGCTTGAAAAACTGAACATCACACTCGATTTTGCCGTTAACCTGAATGTACCGAAAGACGTCATTCTTGACCGCCTGACAACCCGCAGAACTTGTTCCAACTCTGAATGTCAGGCCATCTACAACATCAAGAGCATGCCTAGCAAAGTTGAAGGTATCTGCGACAAATGCGGCAGCCCGACTATTCAGCGCGATGACGAAACAGAAGAAGCCATCACCAAACGCCTGGACACTTTCAACGAACTGACCGCCCCACTGGTAGACTTCTATAAAAATGAAGGCATGCTGCTGGACGTCAATGCAACATCCAGTGATGTTGTTGTTAACACAATTAAGGAAAAACTTTCGTCTTAACGGCGGGACTAGCTAAAAAGTATTACTAAAGGCCTCCAGTTTGAGGGCCTTTTTTATGCTTATAAAGCAGGGGAAAGGGTGTTGGTCATTGCTAGATCAACCCCACAGAACCCGCATCTTCTCTACGTTCGGCTCTCTGACAACCCCCTTCTCTGTCACTATCACATCAATCAGTGTAGCCGGGGTGATATCAAATACCGGGTTCCAGGCGCTGGCTTGTGCTGCAGCAATCCTCTGCTCACCCAGAGACAGAATCTCATCTGGATCACGGCTCTCTAGTGGGATATCCTGACCCGATGCCATGTTTGGATCACAGGTTGAGACCGGCGCTACAACCATGAATTTGACACCATAGTAGTGTGCGATAATAGCGAGATTACATGTGCCAATTTTGTTGGCGACATCTCCATTTGCAGCAATTCGATCAGACCCCACTATGATCCACCCAATCCGGCCACTGGCCATCAGAGCCGAAGCTGCCCCTTCAACAACAAGGCTGGTCGGGATACCATCTTCGATTAATTCCCACGCCGTCAACCGGGCACCCTGCAACCAGGGGCGTGTTTCATCAGCGTAGACAGCATTGATACGCTTCTGCTGCCAGGCACTTCGAATAACCCCTAACGCGGTGCCATAACCACCCGTTGCTAAACTGCCGGCATTGCAGTGTGTAAGAACACCCTTGCCCGGTGTTATCAATTCAGCGCCCAGCTCGCCCATCCGGTGATTGGCGGTAATATCTTCTTCGTGGATTGCTTTGGCTTCGTCAAGTAACAATGGTACCGGGTCACCATCTACTCGTTCAAATACTCCAAGCATACGGTTTATAGCCCAGACCAAATTGACTGCTGTTGGACGAGCATCCCGCAACAGCTCAAGATCTGACTGAATCGATGTCTGCCAGTTATCTGGCGATTCTTCATAACGTAATCGTGTCGCCATAGCGAAACCGTAGGCTGCGGTAATACCGATGGCAGGTGCTCCTCGAACCACCATGTCGCGAATGGCACTTACAGTTTGTTCTGTATTGGTAATATCGAGCCAGACTACTTTATCTGGTAGCCGCCGCTGGTCAAGTAACGATAGGCGGTCATTTTTCCATTTTATAGCGGTGACTGAATCGTTGGGTTTCATTTTCATTTCCTGTTCTTTTCGATGTTTTTCTTGAATTAAACTGTGCTTTTCGCCCTTTATGGGCGAGTTCATTTCTTTTGTACGGACAAAAGAAACAGAACCAAAGAAAATCCGCCCCATGTGTTGGCCTTCGGCTGCTCTGCGCGCTTCAGCCTGAACCGGGCGCGGTGAACTCGGGCTACGCCCTCAGACATGCACCGCACTTATCCGGCCCAGACTTCCAGTGCTCGACAACCCAAAAGGGGATTGAGGTCAAAGTCAAAAGAAAGGATCAAACCCTGTAGGAGCGCCGTCTCGGCGCGATTCTTTACCAAAAACAATCGCGCCGAGACGGCGCTCCTACAATGTGCTTTTGATTCTGGTGTTGACCTTGAATCCCGTTCAGGCTTGCCGAGAAGCGCAGGTCGAGTCGGGGATGTCGGGATGTGCTGTCTGAGATAATTGGACTCCCCTCACCCTCACCGAGATGAGCGTGAGGTAAGATGATTGCTCTCAAACAAATCAAATACGGAGTCCAATATCATGAACAATACCATTGTCGGCGTTGATCTTTCAAAGAATTGCATTCAAGTCTGCGTTGTTAAACAAAACAAGGTGATTTCAAACCGTGAAATGTCATCTGCTCAGTTTACGTCATGGTTAGCCAAAACGAAGCCTGCCACGGTTGTATTTGAAGCGTGCTCTACATCAAATTACTGGAAACAAACAGCCACCAGGCTCGGGCATGATGCACGACTCGTTTCGGCAAAACTCGTTGCTAAAATACGGCAAAATCAGAAGACAGACAGAAATGATGCGCTGGCCGTTGTACAGGCCAGCCAGCTGGTTAACACCCGCTTCATCAATGGCAAGTCATTTTCACAACAGGAACTGCAATCGCTTATACGTATACGCGAGTTAGCGGTTAAACAAAAGGGGGCGCTGAAAAACCAGATTCAGGCGCTATTGCTTGAATTCAATATTCGGACACACGCTCAGCGTGGTGGTTTAAATACGGTTATCCAACAGGTGTTGGAAGATGCAGAGAATGGGTTTTGTTTGCAGTTTCGCCAGGGCTTGCAGAGGGCATGGGGCTCTTATTTGTCCACTGTTGAGGCGATTGCAGACTATGACAAGTTACTGGGTTCTACTATGGAAGATCATGCTGACTGCGAAAAACTCACTGCACTGGAAGGCGTTTCTGTTATTAATGCCGTTAACCTTTGTATCCAGCTAGGCTGTGGTGAGGCGGGGGTCTTCCGAACGAGTCAGGATGCCTCTGCCTGTATTGGATTAACACCCATCCAGCATTCTACAGGGGGGAAAACCCGACTGGGATCTATTGGTAAAAAGGTGAAGAATAGCTCATTAAGGAGTTATTTAGTGAGTGGCGCAATGTCTGTCGTCAATCAAGTTTCTCGACGAGAGCCCAAAACAGCCAAAGAACAATGGCTGAAGCAACTCATTGAACGCCGGGGTAAGCGCTGCGCGGCGGTGGCTTTAGCCAATAAAACAGTAAGAACGGCTTTTGCCATGCTCACGCATGGCACCGAGTATCAACCTCAGCCGTTAAAGGGCTGAGAGGCCAATCACCAACAAAATGCTTTAAATACAGATGAAAAATCAACTGTTAGAGTCAGTGCTGCGCTCAGAGCATAAAGCTCGCGTCTGAGATTTGGCCAACAGTTCGCGTAAATATCAGAGAGCCTGGGTTAGCAACTCAAAGAGAGCTCGTACATAAGCACGCATTTATTCTATATTTTTATCATTTCGTTGTTGACAGAGGGGAGTCCACATAAGTCATTGTGGAATATTAGAAAAACTAAGACAAATTGGGTTAATTATGCGAATGAGCCTTGGTTAAAGTAAGTTACCCTTTGACTTGCATCAAAAAAGAATCAACCAGTCCATCAACTGCAAATCCATTAACTTTTTGCCATTCCTTTATGGCTTCACGTGTGTTTCTACCCATTAATCCATCTTCTGTAAGTTTTGCAGAGATATTGGAATAATTGAGCAAAATTTGTGCTTTTTTCACTCGTGGGTCACCTATGCTGGCGGTGGAAGTGGCACTATCAGTGGAAGTAGACTGAGTGCTAGTTGGCTGAACATCGCTACTTCTGGTGTCACCATCCTGATCTTGACCAATTTTACTATGCTCGCTCTTTAATAGATCAAGAGCCATGAAAGGAGTGCTTGCTATATCTTTCGCAGTCTCACACCCGCCCAAACCCAAGCTTGCAGCCAAAATGAACACAAATAAAAAGCTCTTCATCACATCCCCCTATCCTATCTTTTATTTCTTCTATTGTTTGAAAAGGTCACCACTCGCAGCATCATTGTTAATGATAAATGGTGAAAAACTTAACAATACCATAAATTATTTGTGTAAATATATAAGCAATTACACGTAAAACAGTTCTCACTAATATAATCGCATTTCAAAAATGACTGCTTTGGGTCGAAGGACTAAACCGCTCTCGCGGTAATCCTCCATCAAGATAGTCGCAAAACGATAACATACAAGATTTCTGCTCACCCTCGGCAGACGGGTCTGATCTATGCTGAGCAATGAGGCATGTTGCCTCAGCTCATTCATAGGAGAAGACTCATGACACAGATCAAAGAGCCCATTAGTCCCTTACGTCAACGCATGATTGAAGACATGTCGTTACGCAAACTCGCACCCAAGACCCAATCCGGTTATATCCGGGTGGTTAAGAACTTCACCCATTACCTCGGCCGTCCGCCGGATACCGCAAGCGCAGAAGAGCTACGTCATTATCAGCTACATTTGGTGGAACGCGGTATCTCCAGTATATCGTTGAATGCCAGTATTACCGCACTGCGATTTTTCTTTGGCGTCACCCTGGATCACAGTGAACTGACGGCAAAGATGAGCTCAGTACATGAACCGCGTAAGCTACCGGTAGTGCTGAGCCGTGAAGAAGCTGCACGGTTGATAGAATGTACCAGTAACGAGAAGTACAAAGCCATGCTGACTGTTGCTTACGGTGCAGGTTTACGGGCCAGCGAAGTGGTGTCACTTAAGATCAATGATATTGACAGCACTCGCATGACCCTGCGTGTTGAACAGGGAAAAGGCCACAAGGATCGTTATGCGCTGCTTTCCCCCGTATTGCTTGAGCGCCTGCGTGACTGGTGGCGGGTAGCACACAGCAAGGGCAAGATGCTTGAGGGAGGATGGCTGTTCCCCGGGCAGAATATTGTGAACCCCATCGGTACCCGTCAACTCAATCGTGCTTGCCATGCAGCAGTCATTGCAGCAGAGATTGATAAGCGTGTATCGATGCATACACTGCGACACAGCTTTGCGACACATCTGCTGGAAGCCAAGGTGGACATTCGTGTGATTCAGGTGTTGCTCGGACATAAGAAGCTTGAGACCACCGCGCTGTATGCTCAGGTGGCAACGGGTATCTTGCGTGAAGTGATCAGTCCACTGGAGTCGTTGACACCGCCTGACCAGGTGGCGAGCATGCCTCGCCCCACTTTAGAGGTAGCGGATATCTTCCGCACCCATGGTCCGGATTGGCGCACGCGACAGGCAGGCCACCTGAGTCTTGCTCAACTCCAGGTGATGTCGGCCATTGAACACTGCCGCAGTGCGGCGTTGGGTGGTCATGTGCTGCGTTGCAATGCCTGCGAGCAATCTCAGGTTGCTTATAACTCCTGTCGTAACCGGCATTGCCCGAAGTGTCAGGCCAGTGCTGCCCATCGCTGGCTGGAAGCCCGTCAGGCAGACCTGCTGCCCGTCGATTATTATCATCTGGTCTTTACCTTACCGGCACCGATCAGCGACATCGCCTACCAGAATAAATCGGTAATCTATACCATTCTGTTTAAGACGGCAGCAGAGACCCTGCTCGCGATTGCCGGGGATCCTAAGCACCTGGGTGCCCGTATTGGTCTCACCCTGGTGTTACACACCTGGGGATCGGCTATGACACATCATCCGCATGTGCACGGTATTGTTCCAGGCGGTGGCCTGTCACCAGATGGTGAGCGCTGGGTTGCTTGCCGCCCCGGCTTCTTCCTGCCGGTACGTGTGCTCTCGAGGTTATTCCGACGACGCTTCCTTGAACAACTGATGGAAGCGCATCGCACGGACAAGCTACGATTCTTCGGTGAACATCGGGATCTGGCAGAGGCAAAAAGTTTTAGCAACTGGCTCAAGCCCATGCAATGGGTTGAGTGGGTGGTCTATGCCAAGCGCCCCTTCGCTGGACCCGCTGCCGTGCTCGCCTATTTATCTCGCTATACTCACCGGGTCGCTATTGCCAACAGTCGACTCCTCTCGATGGATGAACGGGGTGTTACCTTCAAGTGGAAGGATTATCGGCGCAAGGGGCAGAACCGGCACCAGTGTATGACGCTAACAAGTCATGAGTTTATGCGACGCTTCCTGCTGCATGTCCTGCCCGGTGGTTTCCACCGCATCCGCCACTATGGACTGGCCTCCAACACGGGTCGTAAAAAATATCTGGCTCAAGCGAGAGAACTGCTGAGGTGTGAAGAACTCGATGCTTCTACTGATGCAGGAACAAACAGCGTTGAACCCACGGTCAGTGGTGATGCACCCACGACCTTTGTCTGTCCGGACTGTGGCGGCCCCATGGTGATTATTGAGGTCTTTGTGCCGGGGCAGTTACCGCGTGCTCCACCAATGAGCGTGGGTGAATCATGATGACCCGCACAAGCAGTATGTCGCTAAATTATCGGCCTGGCCTGATAAGAGGAGAGTTATATCGAAGAGGAAAAGATCGGTGCATTTACTCGGAACCTGAAGGGCAAAAACGGCTTTATCATCAAGATATCATTCAACCGATGTTCATATATCCAACGATAAACGAGCACTTACTCGGCCGATGCCCGGAAACATCAAACCCAATCCCCATAGCACCGCACTCAACACTAGCAACCTTCTACACCTCCGCGGTTTCCTCCCTCGAGGCTTATAAGACGCCTGCCCGGTGAGTCCGCGTAAGCTTACAGGTGAATGGCAGGGGCAGGCAACTTACAACCCTTAACGACAGCGGAGGTTCAAGCTATTCATGGAAATGTCCGCTTAGAAGAAATTTAAACGGCCCGCCTATTGCACTGTTTTTGTCAGCCATGTCTCGATTGCGGTAGATAGAATTTGCGATAGGCAAAGGTTTCAATATCAGTTTTGACTCACAATCTCTTATTGGGTTGCCGAACACGGGTGAAAAACAATCGCGCCGGGACTGCGCTCCTACAGGGTTTGATCCTTTCTTTTGACTTTGACCTCACTTCCCCTTTTGGGTTGTCGAGCACTGGAAGCTTAGACCGGATAGCGTAGCGAGTTCACACCCCGCCAGCTCATCCGAGCATCGCAGGGAACCCGTAGGGCAAGCTTGTGGGTGCTCTTTCTTTTGGTTACTTTTCTTTGAGCAAGCAAGGTAAAAGTAACTCGCCCATAAAGGGCGAAAAACACGAATCAATTCAAGAAACCGAATAAAAAAATTTGCTCATACGTGCCCCAGCACAAAAATACCCCCCTACATCCCATTCCCAAACATATCATTCAATGTCACACCCGACTCCCTGACAGGCTTCAGTGCACCAGCATAAGCCAGCAGCACATCCAGCGTCCAGCTTATCCGTTCTCGGAAATATCCGTCAGCACCCTCGTTATTATCCGCAGGATTATCATTCAACACACTCTCAACATTACGAACAATAACGTGTTCCGGGATGTAGCAAATTCGGTTATTTTTATAACTGCTCATACGTAACTCTGCGACTGGATATGAACCACCATCGGTTGATGATACGGTAACAATCATCGCGGGTTTATGACCCACATCGAAGCGACTCAGCATCAGGAAAAAGTTCTTTAATCCAGCAGGGACCTGGCCATGCCACTCTGGAGAAACGATAACCAGTCCATCACAGGACTGAAGTTGCTGGCGAATGGGATTTAAGCGTTCTTCCCAGGCTGGTTCTTTATCCCAAATACCCTCTTCCCAGAGAGGTAATGGATTATTTGCCAGAATATATATCCAGGTATCGCTACAGTGTTCTTTACCTGACAGTGCCTTCTCAATGAACCGAGAAACCTTTTCGCTTTGGGAATTGTTGCGGTGGCTACCGCTGATAATCGCAATCTTCATATCAAAGGCTCCCTATCCTTATATATTGCCGGTAAAGTGATTAAAATTTATACCTGAATCCTGAACAATATCAATGATCATTGTTTCATCCAGGTCAATTTCACCCGCTACAATGTGCGGATAGAGTTGTTCCACGACCTGCTGCACCATCAGCATACCCTGTCTCTCACGTTCCTTCATTTCGATATCAATATTTTTGCGTAAATCATCAAGATAATTATCCAGTACGTTCTTTTGCTTATCTAGATCGAGTAAACGAAAGATATCAGTGAAGCTAAGATGAATAGCGCTGCCCGTGCCATCAGATTTTTCTTCTATAGCAAGATTTATTGGACCATTTATCTCCATTTTTACTCCTTGAGACACCCTTAACGTATATTCTCTTCAGCGACCAGGACAAAGGCAATTTCGTCACCGTCACGAATCATATCCACCATGCCAACAAAACGCCGATTCACTGTGATCTTGAGGGTTCCGGCCAATGCCTTTTTCCATTCGCCCCGGCGTGTCATCAGCCAGGGAATAAGGTCATTAATAGTCACTACTTCGTCCGGCAAGGCAATCGTCTCACTTTCAAGACCCAGTCGTTTTGCCAATGCGGCAAAATACAGAATTGTAACCGTTCGCTCGTCTTGATCATCCTGATCCTTTTCAGGTGCTGTGAGTTCTCGATCTTCCCAGTCGCTCTTCAGGTTTATCGCCATATCATAGAGTCGGGCCCAGGAATAAATACCTGTTTCGTGGCCATCATCGAATATGATCTGTAAGGCGTAGCTGCCAACTGGATTAATGGCGTTGATATTGACTTCTTCTTTCCCTTTACTGGCATTTCCCATTGCCCTGCTGACCTTTTCTTCCGCAGCCGGAGAAAATACCCTGAGATATTCACAAGGGAGATTATAAGCATCACCGTTGGGATAAGTAATTTCCAGATAACGGGATTTTTTGTGCAGTTTAATACCAGTTGGAATCTGGGTAAGCTGGTTATCTTCTTGAGTCAACTTGATTTATCCATATTTATTTTTTGACTATACAGGGATTTTTGCATTTACAGTGATTTCTTTACCTGAAGAATCATACCGTAATTCTATAGGACGCCTCTATTAATTCTGGATAGACAAGATTACATCCCAAGTCGTTCATATCAATGCAAGGATCGTACGTAATAGATAAAATAAGCCAGGAATTTAAGCCTGTTTTGTCAGGTTCTCCATCATTCTAAACAATATGTGGTTTACCTCGCTGAATCTTGTTGGATCAGCGAGGATCTCAGCTTCAGACTGGACATAAGTTGAACCATCCAGCTCATCGCTGCAATTTTGCACCAGCAAAGCAGTAGAATCCCGTGTTGTTTCAATGTGAAATTGCAATCCAATCACCCTGTTATCAAGGATAAACCCCTGATTTTCGCAGGCCTCACTGGCTGCGAAGTGTCTGGCACCATCTGGTATCTCAAAGGTATCACCATGCCAGTGAAATACGTTCATATTTTGAGGGAAAATATCTTTTAATACATTTGAAAGGTTTTTTTCGTCTATTGTGATATTGAACCAGCCAATCTCCCTGTATTGATTCTTTTTCACTCGTGCGCCCAGCGCACGGGCAATCAGCTGGGCCCCTAAACAGATACCAAGGATATATTTACCCGCTGCGATGGACTGCTGAATGAATCTTCTTTCTTCTTCTAGCCACGGATATTGCTGAACATCCTCCACACCCATAGGCCCGCCCATAACAACAAGGAAATCAAAATCATCCAGTGCTGGTAACGAATCAGCCTGAAAAAACTTCGTGGTCGTTAACGTATGATTTCCATTATAAATCCAGTCCTCTATTGCCGCTGGTCCTTCAAAGGGGACGTGCTGAAGTATGTGAAAATGCATAATGCCTTACCTTGTTTATCTGATTTAGAAAACTGGTAAAGTATAGTAGCAAACTATATTGAAGGCGATAGTTAGCCAACATTATTGCTGGCCACCCTGTTAGCAGAGATCAGCCCGATGCAGAATCTGGACTTTAGCGACTTTATTACACTACACCGATTGCCTGAGAAATATATTCAGGATGCACAGCTCTGGTTCTTACCTGTCGCCAACACTATCGCAGAACAGCAAAAAAAAATGGACAGGGCAATTATAATTGGTATCAATGGGGCGCAGGGATCGGGTAAAAGCACACTGGCTGATCTACTCGCTTTGGTGCTCAGTGATAAATATCATCTAAACGTCGTTGTCTTATCGATTGATGATTTTTACCTTACCCGGCAACAAAGGGAAACACTGTCCAAAACTGTACACCCCCTTCTAGCTACCCGCGGCGTTCCCGGCACGCATGATGTAGGACTTGCCATAAACACGATACGAAGCCTCTGCGCTAAGGGCACTACTTCCATCCCGCGTTTTGACAAATCCATTGATGATCGTTTTCCAGAGAAAGAATGGGATCAGGCAATTTCAAAACCTGATGTTATTCTATTTGAAGGCTGGTGTCTGGGTGCCGAGCCTCAGTCGGAGGAAGAATTACTGGAACCAGTCAATGAACTTGAGAAGAATGAAGACTCAAATAGAAGCTGGCGACTGTATGTAAATCAACAACTGCGTGATAGTTACCCGGAATTATTCAACATGATTGATTCCTGGATTATGCTGAAAGCTCCCTCCTTCAACTGTGTTTACCAATGGCGCCTGGAGCAGGAGAATAAACTCAGAGAGTCATTGTCAGGATCAACACCCACCACGGACAAACTAATGTGTGAACAGGAGTTAAAGCGCTTTATACAGCACTATCAGCGCATCACCGAACACCTGCTGGAAACCCTGCCTGACAAAGTGGATTTCCTGTTTGAACTGGATGAACACAGAAAAATCATTAAAACCAGACGAATGACTAAGGACTAAGGATCAAAGAGTAATCATTTCCATCTTTCGTCCTTCGTCCTGAATCTTGAATCTTGAATCTTGAAACTTGAGACATGAGACTCCTTGCTTGCCAGCCCCATCACAGGTAATCTCAGCCATCCCTCAATCAGGCTGTAAAAAATGGATACCGTTGATCTCATTCTCTCTCCAAAATGGCTGATTCCTGTCGTGCCCAAAGAGGTCTGCCTCGAATATCACAGCATAGTCATCAACCAGAGTCGCATTATCGACATCCTGCCAACGGATGCTATTAGTAGCCGTTATCAGGCGACAAAGTACATCAAGCTAGATAAACATACCCTGATTCCAGGCCTGATCAATGCACATACCCATGCAGCAATGAGCTTGATGCGTGGCCTGGCAGACGACAAGGCACTGATGGACTGGCTTAACAATTATATCTGGCCGACTGAAGAAAAGTGGGTCGATGAAAAATTTATCGAGGATGGAGTCGAACTGGCAATAGCTGAAATGCTATTAAGTGGCACGACCTGTTTTAATGATATGTATTTCTTTCCGGATATCATGGCTCGCACTGCTGATCGACTTGGTATGCGTGCAGTGACGGGTCTTATCGTACTGGATTTCCCGACACAATGGGCAACGAATGCCGATGAATACCTGGACAAGGGGTTGGCTCTGTTTGATGAACTACGCCATGTCGAGCTGGTCACCGCCGCACTGGCTCCACACGCCCCGTTTACCGTATCGGATAAACCATTAGAAAAAGTACGCATGCTGTCGGACGAACTTGATCTGCCGGTGCATATTCATCTGCATGAAACAGCTCATGAAATAGAACATTCACAGAAGAACTATGGCAAACGGCCAATTGCACGCCTGGATGAGCTCAACCTGCTCGGGCCAAACCTGCTGGGTGTACATCTGACACATTTGTTAGATGAAGAAATTGACCTGCTCGCGGAACATGGAATAAACGCCGTACATTGCCCACAATCAAATATGAAGCTCGCCAGTGGCTTTTGTCAGCTGTCAAAACTACTGGAAAAAGGAATTAATGTCGGCCTGGGTACCGACGGTGCTGCCAGCAATAATGATCTTGATATGATGGAAGAAATGCGCTGTGCCGCATTGCTGGCCAAAGCCGTGTCTAACAACCCAGAAAGCCTGCCTGCCCATCAGGCACTGGAGCTTGCCACATTGGGTGGAGCCAAAGGATTGGGGCTGGCAGATGTCACCGGTTCACTGGAGGTCGGCAAATGGGCTGACATGACGGCGATTGATCTCTCCCACCCTGCTTGCCAACCGGTCTATGACCCGATTTCACAGGTTGTCTATACTGCTAGCAGGCAACAGGTGTCCGACGTCTGGGTAGCAGGAAATCAATTGGTAGAAGACCACGAATTGACACAAATTGACCAGCATGACTGCCTGCGACGCGCCCGGGGATGGCAGCAGAAAATCAGCTCACACTAACCCGAACCTTGTTTAGGGATAGTAATAGTTCAATAGCTGCATTCCTGTTATTATCACAAGCGAGAACAACCCGTTCCAACAGGCAGAACCATGACCACAGACACACTTACTAAGCCGAACCATGATTAGGCGACACTCAGAGGATCCAAAATGATTCAGATTAAGACACGACTCGCAGATAATGGTTGTTCCCTTATCAAGAGTCGTAACGCAGAGCTGGATCATTTTGGATCCTCCCTACGGGCTTCTCTGTGCCATTTCACGGACTTCGTTATCGAAACTTACTGTAGAATGGCTACAGTGGCGTTCCGATGCCTTGCCGTGAACAAGGCACAGAGAAGCTGAGTGTCGCCTAATCATGGCTCGGCTTAGTAACGTTGACCCGGCCGAAGTTGGCAAATTTGACCAGCTAGCCAGTCGCTGGTGGGATCCAGAAAGCGAATTCAGGCCCCTGCATGAAATCAATCCACTGCGTCTGGAATGGATTAATAAACTGGTACCACTGGCAGGGAAAAAGGTCATCGATATTGGCTGTGGTGGTGGTATTTTGTCGGAAAGCATGGCTGCTCTGGGTGCTGATGTTACGGGGATAGACATGGCTCCTACCCCCTTACAGGTAGCCAAACTGCACCTGAAAGAAACAGGCCTGCAGGTGGATTACCAACAGATCACCGCAGAACACATGGCAGAAGAACATGCCAGCGAATTTGATGTCGTTACCTGCATGGAAATGCTTGAGCATGTACCGGATCCTGCTTCGGTGGTTAAAGCCTGCGCGCAACTTGTCAAACCCGGCGGCATGGTTTTTCTTTCCACCATCAACCGCAATCCTAAATCATTCGCCATGGCCATCGTCGGAGCCGAATATATCCTCAAGCTGCTGCCCAAAGGCACCCACGAGTATGCCAAATTCATTCGTCCTTCTGAGCTGGCAAGCTGGTGTCGTTCCGCAGGCCTTGAGACTGGCGATATGACGGGCATACATTACAATCCACTTACCCAGCGATACACCCTGGGTCCTGGCGTGGATGTGAATTACCTGCTTAGCTGTCAGGGGTGAATTTTTTATCTAACCATCAACACACTGGAACCTCTAGGTTCGAATTTATTCGAACACAGAGTTCAATTTAAATTTCATAGATCTCGCTTAAGCCCGTGTGCGAATGAATTCGCACCTACATTCCATCTTTCAAGCAGACTATAATTCAGCTCATGGCGACTAGATCTAACTTAAAAACTATACTGTTCGACCTTGATGGCACACTGGTTGATACAGCGCCGGATTTATCTGAAACTCTGAATAGACTACTCATCAGACATCAGCTGCCACCACGTAGCTTTGAGAGCATTCGCCCCTATGTCTCACATGGCTCTAACGGCATGCTGGGATTTGCCTTTGGTGTGACTGAAGGAGATACTGAATACGTAGATTTACGCAAAGAGTTTCTGGATATATATGAAAATCATCTTTGTCACCAGTCTCAATTATTTAACGGCATGGATGAGGTGCTGGATTTTATAGAAGCCAGTAAGCTGTCATGGGGGGTAGTAACCAATAAACCGGACTTTCTGACCCGACCATTGATGCAGGAACTGTCTCTTGAAAAACGCTGTGCCTGCATAGTCAGTGGTGACACCCTGTCACAACGCAAGCCCGAACCAGCTCCTATGTTGCATGCAGCAAAACTCGCTGGCAGCCGGGTGGACGAATGTGTTTATGTTGGTGATGCCAAACGTGACATAGAGGCAGGAAATCGTGCTGGTATGCATACACTCATCGCGCTTTATGGTTATATTGAAAAAAATGACAGGCCTGATCATTGGCAGGCTGACGGCAGCATCAGTAAACCCGCTGAGCTAATCGACTGGATACAGGACTTGTCAAGCTATGCCTGATCCTGTCATCACAATCGAGCTTTCCGGACAGGTTATCAACTTCTCTAAAGAGGCACTGACACTTGCCGGTATTTCAGCCCTGCTCGGTGGCCTGCTGGGCTGGCTACTCACTTTGCTCTATCAGCAAAAACATATAACGCAGATACAAACCCGCTTACGTATGGAACATGCTGCCACCCAGCGTGCACTAGAGGACACGGAGCAGCGCTTCGCCAACCTGTCTACGGATGCCCTGCAAAAAAACCATCAGGCCTTCATTAACCTGGCAATGGAAAACCTGGGTAAGTTCCAGCGTGGTGCAGAAGCCAGCCTGCAGCAGCGTGAACAGTCTATGAAGAACATGGTTAAACCGATACACGAAGCACTGGAAAAATCAGAACGTCAGGTGCAGCTAATGGAAAAAGCCCGTCACGAAGCTTATGGTGCTTTAACCCAGCAAATTGAGTCGCTGGTCGAAACCCAGAAACATCTACAGGGTGAAACACGTAATCTGGTGCAGGCCTTACGGCGCCCGGAAGTACGCGGACAGTGGGGTGAAATCACCCTTAAAAGACTGGTCGAACTGGCCGGCATGGTTGAACATTGTGATTTCTTCGAGCAGGAACATACCCCCACAGGTGAAGCTGCAATTCGACCCGACATGATCGTACGCATGCCGGGCAACCGCGAGGTTGTGGTCGATGTCAAAACACCCCTTGATGCCTACCTCAGCGCAGTAGAAGCTACAAATGAAAAACAAAGGTCTGAATTTCTGCACCGTCACATGCTGAATGTACGGGAACGCGTCAGAGAACTTTCTGCCAAAGCCTATTGGGGGCAGTTCAGCAATGCACCCGATTTTGTCATTCTGTTCATCCCGGGTGATCAGTTTCTGACCGCCGCACTGGATCAGGATCCCGGCCTGCTGGAATCTGCCATGAGTAAGAAAGTCATCCTTTCGACCCCAACCAGTTTAATGGCATTGTTGCGCGCAATAGCTTATGGCTGGCGTCAGGAACTACTGACTGAGAATGCTGAAAAGATAAGAGGATTAGGTGAAGAAATGTATCATCGACTGGCAGTCTTCAGCGAACACCTGGCTAAAGTTGGCCGCAGCCTCGACAGCAGCGTCACTCACTACAATAAAGCCGTTGGATCATTCCAGAGCAAACTAATCCCCGGTGCGGTAAAATTCACCGAAATGGGAATCAAACCCCGAAAAGAAATAGAAACCCCCGAACAAACAGAAAAAAGCGCGAGGCAGGTTGAACAGACAACTTCAAAAGATGAAGACTAGCTACTTTTAACCGCAGGATGCAGAGGTACGCAAAGAAACATATATTTTCCCTTAGGATGTGTGCACTTTCCGTACTGATACTTATAGCTCATATTAATATACAGGCGATACAGAACATTTTTTAACCTTTGCGTTCCTCTTCGTCCTCTGCGGTTAAATAGATTTTAACTGAAAACTGAAAACTGAAAACTGAAAACATGAACATCACTGACTACAACGTAAACGACTCTTCAATCAACTCCGACAAACTGAAAGGCCATGTCTATCTAATCACCGGCGCTGCGGGCGCTGTCGGGGAAGCTGTGGCTCTCGCTCTGGGTACCGTAGATGCAACGACAATCCTTGTCGATCGCGACAGTAAAGGACTGGATACAACTTATGATCAAATAACCGATGCCGGTGGTGCAGAACCCATAAAACTTGAACTGGATCTTGCATCTGCCGGCATGCCACAATATGAAGAAATGGCCGAGCTGATTAAAACAGAATTTGGTCGGCTGGACGGTATCATTCACTGCGCTGTGGAACCCGGTACGTTGACACCTTTGTTACTCTATCCGATGGAGCTGCTAAGCAAATCATTGCTAGTAAATCTCAGCGCCCCTTACATGCTGACACGATGCTGCATGGATTTACTGCGTGAGGCTGATGATGCTGCTGTCATCTTCACCAGTTCAGATGTTGCCCGACAGGGTAAAGCCTATTGGGGCGGCTATAGTATTGCAGGGTACGCACTGGAAGGACTTGTACAAATATGGGCTGATGAGCTGGAAACCAACACTTCTGTTCGTATGAATACTCTAGATACCGGGCCTGTCAGGTCTATGCTACGTGCACGCATTTTTCCTGGCGAGGATCCATCTACGGTTCCGGCAGCTGAAAGTATAGTACCGGCGTATCTTTATCTGCTTAGCAGTGATGTGCGTGGGATTGCGCTACGAGTTACGAGAGATCATTAGCTTAATTTTCGCCCTTCATGTGCGAAACTACCAGGCTTGTGCCAGCACAAAATGAAAAAGGCAACAACAGGAAAGAAAAAATGCAGCTTTTTTAATTTAAGAGTTTGTAATCAATCACATCAAAATCAGAACCAGACATAATAAGATTTCTGGCAACAATACGGTGGCTCTCTCCACCGATTAGTTCCATTATCCTTCCAGGACGATATATACCGCATGGTACCAACAGTATTTTCTTACCACTGGGAAAATTAGAGGTTCCAGAAACTGACATCACATCGATAGTTTGATCAGATGACAGTTCCATCTGCAGTCTATACCTCTCTGCCTGCCAACCCATGATAAATGTGCCCGCTCTTATGTATTTTCTGGTCGTATATCTAGCCCAGCGAACAATGGCGAGTGACCATTGATCGAGATGTTTTTCATCCCGAATAGCTATCATGTCGCCTATATTGAAACGGGTGTCACTATCAGTGTGCATTTCTACCTGATACCCCATTTCGCTGGCATCAATTATCGTACTGCAAAGCTGATCATTCAATGGATCTTTTTTAATCGCCGTCACCAACATACCACCCATTTTTTTCATAATCTGGCTATAACCCGCTACGGCCTCACATCTACCCTCCCTGTCATGCCGGGCATCCTGCCTCACAGGGTGCTTGCCCCAGTTCATAATCAAGCGGCGGTACATCTCCAGTCTATGCATATCTTTCTCGGACACATCCTTAGTCGGGCCTTCGAAGGCCTCATGGGCCATTGAATCAACTTCATGTTTCAATGCATTTACAAGCGCTTTGGTGCACAACACGGAAAAACGGTCAGAGGTGGCCAGGTCACCGCTATGTGACAGGACGGGTACTGCTGGGTAATCACTCTCGGTATCTACACTGAACATGCACCGCTGCTCTACAGAACGTATATTGCGTTCAAGCTTGCAGAGGTGCGCCCATTTGTTCAGGGTTCTGTTTAATTCACCAAAAGCTACCACCGGAAAATGATAGGGGTTACAAAGACCGAGCAATAAACTGCGTTTATAAATATGTTCAATCAGAAAGAATTCATCGCGTATTTTTTCTTCATTGATACCACTGTTGCAACTAATATCAAGGATAAACCGCGAGTAATTATAAATATGATGAATTTCATGCCAGATTCCGTCTGGAGTCGGCTTGTATCCCTCATAGATAGTACGCAGTTGCCCAGCAAGAAAATGGATGGCACCATAGCAGGCCAGGATCAGATCTTCATGCAGTACTTTCCGGCTCTTCTGAGAATCTTCTGCATTTTGTAGAACCCTTGATGCCAGGCTCATTATAGTACCTTTATACAGGTCAGCCATGATGGCATAGACCCGGCCAAGGCCATCAATATGTGTCAGTACATGATCAGGTAGAGGTAACTTTCCATCCGCAATGGTGGCACGTACAGCATAGGCTGTGTTGCTTAGTAATGGCCGTATCCAGTCCAGCAGTTCAAGCCGCTGGTGGTCGCTGCATTCGACATAATGGAACTGTTTTACCTTGGCTTCAAGTTCTGGAACTTGAAGAGTAGCCGTGGATGTTAACCAATCGGTCAACTCGGGAATAGAAGCCGGATCACTAGCTTTATTTTTATCATATGAATGTACTTTTAGTTCGGGTTCCATGTCATGGTCTACAATGTTCTGTCTGCGAAAACTCCCAGAAGAGCCAATGTTTGCACCCTGCCCTCTCATTTAGTTTCACCCGAAATAATTTTTTTCCAGAAATAGATTCCGTATTTCGGTCCATTATATGCGTAAAAGAAAAAACTGCAATTGCTAAGGCTTTTAACGGTTAATCAAAATCGTTAACCAGACTATCTCTAACTACGTCATTGAGGGAAACCTCCTGTTGGTATTCTGTATGATCAACACCTGCATTCATCAATGCCCCTTCCTTCAGTGCCTGTATCATTGCTTCAGAAAACTCAAAACGCATGAAATGTACAGATGAGGTTTTTTCATCTGTCTCACGGTTAAGGTCTTCATCGGCAATGGGATAAACCCTGTCAAAACCCTCTACTTTAAGCCAGGTCTTTCTTTCCACCCCAATCAATTTAGCCAGTGCTTCTTTTCGTTTTTCTGGATCACTGAATTCGATCATCATAACCACCTTCAGGTTCTGTCCATCCGGGATCAGAGGGTTATAGACACACAGTTCCTCATCAATACCTTCAGCATCAAAGATTTTTTCTATCCGCAGAATCTCCTGTATCTGATACTGCATAGTTAGTCTGTCTTCAAACAGCAGGCGCAGATTTCCCCCTAACTGGACAAAGCGGTTCTTTTTATGCTGCATCACCTTAGCACGGAAATCATCACGGATGACGGCATAGTTTTCCAGAGAATAAAGATCTGATCTCTGCAATAGTTTCATTATTTATCTCCCAATCCGTAGGCGATACGCAGCAGGCTTATCGGATGTGTAGGTGTATTGTTATTGCCTAGAATATTCCCCAGATGATGACCGGCAATCGGACAGTCTGAGGTGAAATAATCCGGCTCATTTTTCTTGATTCGATTCGCTACCGGACGGCCTATCTTGACTGCAAAATCAAAGGTCTCTGCTTTCACGCCATAGGTTCCATCATGGCCGGAGCAACGCTCAATGGTATCGATTTCTATATCAGGGATGAGACTCAGTACGTCACGAGTCTTAGGCCCAATATTTTGTACCCGCTGATGACAGGCGACATGATAAGATACCTTGCCGACAACTGATTTGAAATCTGTTTTTAACAGTCCTTCTTTTTTCCTTTGTGCCAGATATTCAAATGGATCAAAAAAAGCTTCTGCTACTTTTTTAACCTCGGTATCATCAGGGAACAATAATGGCAACTCCTGCCTGAACATCAGTGTGCAGGAAGGTACGGGTGAAATCAGATCCCATCCGGCATCGACCATCGCGGCCAGGGCGGGAACATTGAAATTTTTTGCCGCTTCCACAGACTCCAGATCCCCCAGTTCAAGTTTGGGCATGCCACAACATTGCTCCTTCTCTACCAGGGTGACGGGAATATCATTGTGTTCCAGAACTGCGACCATGTCACGGCCTACTGCGGGTTCATTGTAGTTACCGTAACAGGTTGCAAACAGTGCCACCTTGCCATTGGTTTTTTCCCCTGGCTTTGCCATTTCGGCAGAAAGCCCTGAATGGTTTACCTGTTGTTTACGGAAGGTATTTGAATGGTATTCAGGCACATATGCACGGGCGCTAATTCCAAGTGTTTTCTCCAGTGCCTTACGAATGCCCGAATTTTTGTTCGAGGCGTTGACAAAGTTAACAACAATAGGGATACCTGCAAGCTTGCCGACGGTATCAGTAGAGGTCAGAATTTTATCGCGTTTACGCACCTCACCCTTTTTAAATCTGAACGCCTTGGCACGTAACATCAGGTGTGGAAAATCAATATTCCATTCATGTGGCGGCGTGTAGGGACATTTAGTCATGAAACAGAGGTCGCAGAGATAGCACTGATCAACGACTTTCATATAATCTTTTTTATCGACGCCATCCACTTCCATGGTTGGAGATTCATCAACCAGGTCGAACAACACAGGGAATGACTGACAAAGACTGATGCAACGGCGGCAACCATGGCAGTGGTCGAAAATACGTGCCATCTCTTTATACAGGGCATCTTCATTAAAGAAATCCGGATCCTTCCAGTTAACAGGATGTCGGGTTGGTGCCTGAAGATTTCCTTCTTTTGCTGTTGTTGTCATTATTCCAGCCTTGTCTGATTCTTTATAATCTGATTCTATACTCTGGGTAAAAAGGGAGAGCACCACGCCCTCCCTTTTTTCGATAAACCTATTTCTCAGTCATCAAGCGTATCGAGGGCTTTCTGGAAACGGTTGGCATGCGAGCGTTCCGCCTTACCCAGAGTTTCCATCCAGTCTGCAATTTCATCAAAACCTTCATCGCGCGCATCTTTTGCCATACCCGGATACATATCGGTGTATTCATGGGTTTCACCAGCAATAGATGCCTTCAGGTTATCCGAAGTGCCTCCGATGGGCAGGCCTGTTGCCGGATCACCGGTTTCTTCCAGATATTCCAGATGACCATGGGCATGACCCGTTTCACCTTCTGCAGTTGAACGAAAGACGGTTGCAACATCGTTATATCCCTCAACGTCTGCTTTTGCAGCGAAATACAGGTAACGGCGGTTGGCCTGTGATTCACCGGCAAAGGCATCTTTCAGGTTCTGTTCGGTTTTACTGCCTTTTAGTGACATTGTTAACTCCTTTATAAAAGTATTAGTTAGAGGGTGCCTCTATTAATCTTTGAATACATCAGATTGTGATTCAGTTATATCAAGGCAAGGATCGCACATAATAGCTTGCTTTTGTGAAGATTCTTAACACAAATTGGCCTGTTTTGGATTCAATATGATTATTCATAAATTAATAGAGGCACCCTATCGATTAATCCAACGGTTTTATCCGCTGGAAAGGATAATAGAAAAACTGGGTCATTTGTTCCAATTGAATGTAACAAATATATTGATTGATTTTATCAATGGATAACCCTGTAATCTTATTGTTCAGGTAAATCTTGCAGCATTTTTACGCTGGAAAGATCAAGTTGCCGAATGGCTATGGTCAGGGTTTCTATCGCCTGGCGACGCGGAAAGCTTTTGCGCCAGGCCAGAGCAACTCGGCGCAGCGGTTGTTTACCCGACAAACGTTTGACTGCAAGCAGGCGATGCGAATATTCATGGGCACCGGCAGCGGTAACTGGAAAAACAGAAACACCAATACCACTCATCACCATATGTCGAATAGTTTCGAGTGAACTGCCTTCCAGGGTCTGCTGCAGACCGATATCTTTTTGTGAGGCCTGCAAACAATCCGGACAGAATTCAAGAACCTGGTCACGGAAACAGTTACCTGCTCCCAACAGCATGATATTTTCCTCAGACAATACCTCACGCGAAATAGTTCTTTTACCTGCCCAGGGGTGTGCAGAGGGAACTACGACAACAAACGGCTCATCATATAGTGGCAACGTTTCAATACCCGGCTCTTCATAAGGGTAAGAGATGATGATGACATCCAGCTGACCCTGCTTAAGTAGTATTGTCAGGTTTGCGGTATAGTTTTCCTGTACCAATAACGGCATTTCCGGTGCCTGCTCATGCAGTACCGGTATCAATCCGGGGAACAGATAAGGACCAATCGTATGAATGGCGCCTATACGCAGAGCACCCACCAACGGCCCTTTTCCTGACTCTGCCATCTGCTTAATAACATCAACTTCCTCAAGTACACGCTGAGCCTGTTCGACAATCTGTTCACCTTTTGCTGTCAGTGTTACTTCATTTCGTGAGCGCTCAAACAAAGGCATACCCAGTTCATCTTCCAGCTTGCGAACACCGATACTCAATGTAGACTGGCTGACAAAACAGGTGGCAGCCGCATGCCCGAAATGGCGTTCTCGGGCGACTGCAACGATATAGCGGAGTTCTGTCAGTGTCATACATTACTTATATTGATCATTAACCTTTAATTGATATTATCAATAATGCACTAGCATGTATTCTTCTTTTTGGTTTATTATCCCAATATTAAGGAACCTCTGATCAATTTTCTAAATAAAATCCATTACAACATACGGAGTTATCCATGCCCTTACTTCTAACAGGAAAACTAAACACCCGCCTGCCTTCTATCCTGGCGCCCATCTCACTTGCACTGCTACTCGGCTTTTCTCCGGTCCTGCTGGCAGATGATGTCAATGACCAGATTGAAGAGGCAATAAAAGCCTATGAAAAAGAAGACTACAATACGGCTATCACTGCGCTCAATGCAGCCTCAACCCTGATCAGGCAAAAAAAAGGGGAACTGGTCAGTAGACTTCTGCCTGAACCACTCAGCGGCTGGAAAGCAGGAGCAGCCAAAAGCAGCGCGGCGGCCGCTGGTATATTTGGTGGTGGAATTAGTGCCGAAAGACGATATACGCGAAAGGACGATGGCAAGGCCCTAGCACTGACAATCTCAATCACAACAGATTCACCACTTATTCAAACAATGAGCATGATGTTTTCCAACCCTATGTTCATGGGCCAGAACAATAAATTAACCGTCATCAATGGCGAAAAAGCCATTGCCAATGAACGAGATAATTCTCTTACGTCAATGGTCTCTAACAAAGTACTGGTAAAAGTAGATGGTGATAAAAAGGTATCACCGGAAACGCTAAAAGAATACTTCAAGAGTATCAACTTCAAGGCTATCAAAGAATATGCTCAGTAAACAGTCAGCTCTGTAATAATGACAATATTTTTTCATGAGGTTACAGACCGATAGCCGATTTGAACACTTTTTTATCACTTCCAGGTTAAATCTGGGTTCAGGTACTTTAATTATGAATAGTTATGAATAGCTTTATTTTGTGTGCCTGTGCACCAGGTGGGTACTATTAAAAGTGATGGTAAATATCGATAGTGATAAAAAATAATCGATCATTAGAAGTGCTTAGAGAATACCCGTACTACCTTGACTATGGACAATTACTGAGCCATGCTAATGATCACCCTGATTCGTCAGATGTGACTATATAAAAATTTTAGAAAAGTGCTCAGTAAATCTAATACTAATAAGAAACTGACATTTCAAATAGTTCAAACTATCTCTGGGTGCCTTGATGAAATATATTAAAGTTTTAGTATTAGTTCTTATATTTGCTATTTCAGGCCTGGCAACAGCCCAGGCCGATGAGTACATTTTCACTTCCCCTGCGCGTGAGAAACCTGCAGAGGGCAAAGCAATGTATGGACCCATTGCTGATTTTCTGACCAGCAAAACAGGTCATACCTTTACTTATAAGTACCCGGACAACATGCTGTCTTATATGAAAGGGGTACGTACAGGTGAATATGATCTGGTGTTCGATGGCCCCCATTTTGTCAGCTGGCGGGTGACCGCTCTGCAACATACACCCCTGGTTCGTCTGCCTGGAAAACTGGTATTCGTAGTAATCTCCAGAAAGGACAATGCTAAAGTAACCAAACTAGTCGATCTGGCTGGCAGAACCGTTTGCGGCCATGCCCCACCCAACCTCGCCACATTAACCATGCAGAACCAGTTTAAAAACCCGGCCAGGCAACCAAGAATAAAGGTCGTTCGTGGTTTTAAAAATGTATATACAGCAATGCTTAATGGTAAATGTGAAGCCGCTGTCATACCGGCAAAGGTCTACAATAAGCTCAATAAAAAGGATGAACAGAAACAAACTAAGATACTATTCCGCAGCAAGGGTTTACCTCACCAGGCGATCAGTGCAAGCCCAAAAATACCCGCTGATGTCCAGCAGAAAATACGAGCAGCCCTGCTTAGTCCGGAAGGCATAGCGGTAACAGAAAAGCTACGAAAACGATTTGCCGGTGGAAAGAAAATGATTGCTACCGACAGGACTGAATATGAAGGATATGGATACTTACTAAGTGATTTCTGGGGATTTGAACTGTAACAAGAGCCCCTTTTATACTAAGGAACCTTAAGGAACCTCTGATCATTTGAAGGCCTGGTTATCCCTGCTCATAATCCTTGTCGGCCTGTTTAATCTACTTGTTGCATACAGTCACCAACAAGCTACAGACCCGCTGGAACTACTGTGGAAAAAAACAGCAAAGAACAATGAAATTTTAGTCATTTTCCTGCCCGGTGTGCGTGATGATAAGGAAGATTTTTTAAATAAAGGAATGTTTGGGCTATTAAGGGAAATGGGGCTCAGAACAGACCTGGTAGCGGCAGATCTGCACCTGGCATAACCTGCAAGCTGGTACTGTGATAGATCGCCTGAATAAAGATATCGTTACTCCTGTGCATGCTTCAGGTCTCGCAGAGATATGACGTAATCAAAGGCTCCTTATAATAAATCCAGAAAGTAAAAAAATGAAAAAAGACCTGTTCAAACACAAACCACTTACAGCCTATGATGCCATCTATGAAGCCCAGAAAATTGCCTATGCACCACTGGTTTTCCAGGCAGTGCGGGCAATGCGTGAGCTTGGGATACTGACACAGCTGGACGAATATAAATCCGGGGTATCGGCAAAGGATATTGCTGAAAAACTCAAGCTCAGCCTTTATGCCGTTGAAACGCTGCTGGAGAGTGGCTTAAGCAGCGGTGTAGTTGAAATTGATGAATATGAAATGTATCACCTGAGCAAGACCGGCGTTTATCTGCTACATGATGAAATGACCCGTATCAACATGGATTACAATCATTACATCTGTTATCAGGGCATGTATCATCTAGACGAGGCCTGTAAGACTGAAAAACCGGCTGGCTTGCGTGTTTTTGGAGAACAATGGCAGACACTCTATCAGGCCCTGCCTCACCTGCCCGAAAAGATTAAAAAAAGTTGGTACGCCTTCGACCACTTCTATTCGGATTCAGCCTACCCGGTAGCTCTTCCCATAATTTTCCAGTCCAGACCAAAAACTATAATGGATATCGGCGCCAATGTTGGTAAATTTTCAATTCTTGCCGCAAAGTACGATTCAGATGTCCGTATCACCATGGTAGACCTTCATGACCAATTACAAAATGCGGTCGATAATGTCTCAGAAGCAGGTCTGACTGACCATATAGATTCACTGGCTATGGATTTGCTGGACAGGGCACAAAGTTTTCCGAAAGGCATTGACGTCTTCTGGTTGAGCCAGTTTCTGTCCTGCTTCGGTAAACAGGAAATCGTCAGCATACTGCAACGTATTGCCGACGCTATGGGAGATAATGATCGCCTCTATATTTTAGAAACCTGCTGGGATCGGCAGCAGCATGAAGCCTCAGCCTACTCGCTGATCAATACGTCACTGTATTTTACCGCTATAGCCAGCGGCAACTCAAAGATGTATCACTCGGATGAGCTGATTGACTGCATCAAACAGGCAGGCCTTCAAGTTTGCCAGATTCATGACAATATCGGGATTTGTCATTCTTTGTTTGAGTGTGGCAACTCTGAATCAGAATGAGTCCGGACAATAGTGTTCTTACTAATATAATTGCACGGACTGTAGGTGCGAATTCATTCGCACAAAAGAGTTTGATCTGGCAGCTGTGTCCGAATGAATTCGGACCTACAATTGTTTTCTTGTCCGTTGCCGGGGGCGAACGATGGACGGTTTTGACTTACCTTTAACCTTTCCTCCTTTCCCCCTGCTTTTTACTACACAATCCCACCATTAATACCTATCACCTGCCCTGAAATATACGCTGCACGGTCTGAAGCAAGAAACGCCACCAGGTCTGCGACTTCTTCAGGCTTTCCAGCTCGTTGTGCCGGCACCATTTTTTTTATTGTTTCTTTATCAAATGTATTGTCAGTCATCTCACCCTGGATAATTCCCGGCGCGACGATATTAGCCGTAATACCGCGGGAGGCCAGTTCCTGTGACAGTGACTTAATCGCCCCATGCAATCCTGCCTTGGCTGCAGCATAGTTGGCCTGTCCACGATTACCCAGCTGGGCAGCAACAGAGGAAACTGCAATAACACGGCCCCAGCGAGTGCGCATCATTGGTAGCAGCAAGGGTTGAGTTACATTATAAAAACCGTGCAGGGAGACATCTACGACGCGATGCCATTGCTCATGGCTCATACCTGCCAGCGGTGCATCATCATGGATGCCAGCATTATTGACAATAACCTGTATCGGGCGATCTGCGAGTTCATTTTCCAGGATCTTCCTGCTTGCTTCTGCATCGGTAACATCAAAACAGACACTTTCAGCCGATCCACCGAACTCAAGAATCGATGCAGCGACATGCTCAGCACGTTCTGGTCGATTCATTGCATGAACAATGACATGCAGCCCCTGCTGAGCCAGATTTTGACAAATGGCAGCACCAATATCGCCGCTGCCACCAGTTACCAGTGCCTGTTTCATAATTTTTTCACCTTTGATGTTGCTGTGCTGACATCATTACTGTCACCCTGCCCTGCACCAGCAATCGGGACAAAGCATGGAGACTAAACTGATAGATTATTCCTTTTGCACCACCGATTAAACGTTCTGCCCTTATCGTTACTGGATGATCGATGTCATGCAGCCAGCTCACCTTGAATTCTACATCATGCACAGCAGCTAGATAGGAAGCCTGCCCGGCAATTTCATTATTTTCAGCGAGCATACTTCCATGTATTGCCATTGCCTGTGCACCATATTCGATAGCGACGACTGAGGATAAAGCCCCATCACAACTTAAAGGATTGCTCTTATCCCTGTGACTGACTGCTTCACATATTATTCTCCTGTTATTCCACTTCAGTACCCGATCCAGCAGACACATACTCCCGCCATGTGGTATTCGCCTGCAGAGCTCATCCCGCTCAATCATTTATTTTGAGATCCAGCTCAAGCCCCTGCCCGTGGAGATATGGCAGGGTCATCCTGGTAGATTGCTCTAGTGCAAGATTCTGTAGCAAAGGCAGACACTGTGCCGCAGGATTTGCCCGTCGTAATTGTTCAAAACCTGGATTTATCATTTCACTGTAGCAGGGATCCCCATCTTGTATTTTTACCGATAGACTGTACTTCGTCTGTTCCGGTACCAGTAATATCGCCACCCCAAAAGCAACAGTTATATTTCTGTGATTTCTTAATGCAGCAGGCGGCAGCGCATCATAAACAATCAATAGTACAGGGTGATCATCTGCCAGTATCTGTGTCATTGCTTCAAGCAAGCCGGCGCTGAATGTTACCTCACCGGCTGCAATGCTAGTTGTCGCAGCTTGTGAACCCGTGGCAATGGACCAATAGCCTGCCGGTGCATTGTGTACAGAGTTATGAAAATGTGTTGGAGAAACTGGCTTACCAGGCAAGGTCAGGGCTGAGAGTATACTGTCGACAATATTCAAATCCCCACTAGAGCAGGCAAACACTGATGTCAGCTCAGGGTCTGACACCTCTACCACAGACTGATCAGTCATAGCATCCTGTGCACATTGCAGGGCCAGTTTGATAGTATCAGTAGTGCGGCGCTTTTCGTTAGCAGAAAGAGAAGAGGGTTTTAGTAGCGGGAATTCTGCCGAGATTTCATAGTGCCCCCCGGATGCCAGTAAATCTCTGCCGCACTCCCAGCTTTCTATACCTGGCGCCACCAGACCTACCCCGGCTATACCGATAGTTTTCATGCAGGCCGCCCTATGATCAAACTTGAATTACTGCCACCAAATCCGAAGGAGTTGCTCATGACAATATCTATCTCTGAATTCGCTTCTGAGCTCGCGTCGAGTACTATATTCGAATGAATCTTGCTATCTATCCGCCGTGTATTCAGACTGACCGGCAACAGATTCTCCTCAATAGATATGCACGAAAACACAGCACCCACAATGCCAGCAGCACCAAGTGTATGGCCGGTAAATCCTTTGGTAGATGAACAGAGGTTTTTGCCCGAAAATACCGTCATCATTGCCTGATCTTCTGCCAGATCATTGGCCGGCGTTGCCGTCCCATGCAGATTGATATAGTCAATCTGGGCAGGCTCGAGATTTGCATAAGCAAGTGCCTCCTGCATGGCCTGCACCGCACCCTTCCCTTCCAGATGGGGGCTGGACATGTGCCATGCATCAGAACTTTCGCCATAGCCAAGCAAACTTAATGCATCCTCCTGATGCCCCGTTTCGAGCAAGACAAAACCAGCTGCTTCGCCAATATTGATGCCATCCCGGTCTACATCTGCCGGACAGCATGGCTTGTTGGAGACCAGCTGCAAAGCATTAAAACCATACAGCGTCATCTGGCATAAACTATCAACACCACCGACAATGGCCGCATCACATAGACCCGCCTTTATATGCCTCACGGCAGCTGCAAATACACGGGCACTTGATGAACAGGCGGTTGAGATTACCTGCGCCGGCCCACGCAAGCCCAGTCGTTTGACCAGAAAAGCTGCAGGTGAAAAAACATCATGTGTCATCTCGTAGTTGAACCAGGCTGGCAGCTCACCCGTTTCAGGGGCACGTGCAGCATAGGCCATTTCTGTCTGCTGAATACCAGATGTTGATGTGCCGATAAACAAACCAACACGCTCTGCCCCATAGCGTACTTTCAGTTCTTCTATCGCCTCAAAAATACCATCCTGTTGCAAGCTTAATTCTGCCAGGCGATTATTCCGGCAATCAAAATCTGCCAGTTCTTCTGGCAGAATGACATCATCAACACCGTCAACCTGACCAATATAGGTATCAAATTCAATGCCCACAAAACCATTTTTTTGCAGGCCGGTTCGTGATTGCTTCAGGGCTTCATGATTCGCAGATCGCCCCGCGCCGAGGGCAGTCGTCACGGTAGATGCTGTAAGTGAGATATTATTATTCATTTTTTTTTAAATCCTTCATCTTTACACTTTTACCTTTCCCCTGAAGCTACCTGAAAACATCTGGGACAATACAAAAGCCGCAACTATTCCACTTGCAACGGTAATTCCTATCGCATGTAATACAGGTATGTTCGACAATGCTAGCATAGCAAAAACAACCAGACTTGAGATACTGCAGATGACTAAGGAATAAGTGACTGTATCGGCATTTTTCTGATCATCACGAATACTATTGAAAAACAACGCATAATCCAGACCAAGGCCCGCAACCAGTAACAGCGAAACAAGATGGAATATATTCAAGGACTCACCTAGCCACAACGGTACCAATGCGGCAAACAGTACCGCCAGCAGCACTGGTGTAATTACTCTTATACTCTTGAGAATATCCTTAAGACCCATCAACAGCACTAACAGAATCACCACGGTGACCCAGGCTATCCGCTGCAGCATTTCCTGACGGAATCCCTGCATTAATTCATTAGTACCAGACTTGATGTTTATAAAAGTCACCTGCGGCAATGTTGCTGCCTTGATTAATTTTTCCAGTGCATCGATGTCCTGCAAACCGGTCAGGTAAATGACTCCTGACACTCCCTGACCCGTAGTCGATAACAGACCATCCAGTGCTGTACCGATTACAGTCCCCCGCAGGTCTATGGGTTTCAGAAAACCCAGGGATTTCGAATTTTCCACCGTATCAAGAAAGGGCTTAAAACTCTCTGCTCTGAAGGGTAAGCCCTGTAAAGCATCGTCAATTCGCCTGGCTAAAGCCTCCCGGTCGGGTAGCAGTGTTTGCCTAAGCTGCTGCGTGTGTATTGATGGCAACAACCCCGCAGCCGAGCGGAACGATGTTATATAATTTCTCTGGATGGCCTGCTCAAGCACAGGTTTCAACTGTTCCTCTTTTTTCAGGACGTCTTCGACATCAGTCCCTTTAACTCGAATCAGACTGGTTGCTTCCGGCAGTCCTAAGCTGCTGCGCAGCAGACGATCCTGTTGTATTAGTTCTGCCGGTACCGGACTTAATGCAGTGATATCGCGCGACCAGATATCATACGGCAGAAAGAATTTATAGCCGAGCAAACTTACTAATATGAAAACAAGAAGGGCGGTTCCAGCCAGAGACTTCCATCTGCCATTCATTAGAGATAGCACTCGCCTCTGTAGTACAGATGTTTGTCCGGGGACGTCCCGCTTCAGCGCCGGTAAAAGTGTCCGGGTAACCAATGCAGCCGTGATCAAACCGACCAGTGAAAATACACCCAGCTGAGACAGGCCACTAAAATCAGTCCATATCATGGCTCCATAGCCCAGCGCCGTTGTCAACACACCGAGCTTCAATACCGGCCAGATATTAACCGCTGCCTGTTGCAGGGAACTCGTTTTCTTTGCATGTATGAAAAGATGCACAGGGTAATCAATCGTAACACCCAGCAATGTAATGCCAAAGGCCAGCGTAATCCCATGAATACTCCCATACAGCAGTGACACCGCTGCGGTGGCGATTAACAGGCCAGCGCCTATTGGCAACATGCTCAATAACACCAGCGTGCCGTTTCTAAACACTATAAACATAAAGGCCAGCATGAAAATACCTGCAGCTATAGACAGCTGTCGGCTCTCCCTGCGAATGCTTTCCCGCGCAGCAACAGCGAATAATGGTGCGCCACTAACTATAAGGGAAGAGTTTATGTCCCCCCGAGTCTTCTTGAATGTGCTTAGAATACGATTGTATGCCTTCTCCTGGGCATCGATGTTGCTGCCTGGTTCTTTGCTGCTCGCAATCAGCAGTGCGCGATTCTTTTTACTCGAATACCAGACCTTATTCCGGCTCTCAAGGGTTGATTGATTGCCCTGTAAGTGGTCTGAAACGTGACGCATGACAGCAGTAGGATCAGAGACCAGTAATTGCTTGCTGAAACTGGAAAAGGGAGAGGTCATCTCCTCCAGCCGCCGCTGCAAAGCACGTCTTAATTCTGTCACCGAGAATGAATCTTCCTGTATCGATTCGTCGAGTAAGTAGCGATGCCTGAACAGGCGCTGCAAAAGGCTGTCATCAATTGCGGCTGACCCATTTACTACAGAAGAGAACAGGCCTGATGCACGCAAACTAGTAGCCAGTTTCTGACTCTGGGAAATGATCTGTTGTGAATCAGAATCACGCGCTTCACCAGTGATGGCAATCAGCCACAGTCTGGCTGCAGACCCTTGCTTAATTTCTTCCAGTAATTGTCGCTGTTGATCATTTTTACCCGCAGGCATGAAGCTCGCAATATCAGTCTGTATCTGCGTATTGCTGAGTACCTGTAACAGGGCAAGTGTCAGGAGAACGAACCAGCTTAATCGTATCAGGAGTATCTTCCTGACCAGCATGACTATTCATTCACCTTAGAATCAAACGGGTAAAACTGCATGCGTGTAAGGTCACCGTTACTATCTTCAACAACATACAACTGGATATCGTCACCCGTTCCTGATAATTCGAGTTTTTTTACATATACGGCGAGTTTTTTATCTTTCGGCTGCAGAATTAATTTCCATGCTGGCGGATCGCCACTAAACGTTATGGAATAATACTTATTCAAAGTATCAAGGTCACCGGCAAGCACGGAACGGAATGATTCGACAAATACCCGAACTAGTGGAAGATTTTCCAGGCTGCGCACTTGCAACTTACCGCCTTTATCGATTATCAGTTGCCTGCTATCGATGATGTAACGCATTTCTACAGGCTTCATCACACTACGAATCAGTTTGTCGGGAGCAATATATTCAAGCCTGCCCTCACTGTGTAATGATTCTTCCAGCATTTCCATTTGCTTCTCTTCTTTGTAGCTGACGACCCGGTGTTTTACCGCCGCCATCGCAGCCATCAGCTTTTCAACCTCAGCTGCCCGTGCTGTCGGTACAACGAAACAGGCGAAGATCAACAACAGCACAAAGCTTCTAATC
>BDTD01000036.1 GCA_002897635.1 bacterium BMS3Abin11
ACTTGAAAATATACTAGATGCCATTAATAACAAACTATCTATAGGTATAATGGGAATGCAGGTACTTGAAGATTCATTATGTAATTGGCAAAAAAAACCAAATATATATATGCTATTTAGGGGTTAAGCTCTTACTAAATTCATTCCAGACCACTTGTACCTATTCTTCAATTTATTTAAATAACGAGGATCCACTTTATTAAAATATTGTAACTGCCCTAATACTATTCCAGCTGACGTATTAATTTTTTTAGCAAATTTAATTATTTTTTTCCACTCTCTAGAATTTAACGATAAAAACTCATCTCTAAAATCATCAGGTATAAGTATTTTTTCAGCAAACTTATCTGCTTCTTTTTCTTCATCATCATTATTTTTATTAATGTCATCAAACTCAAGAAATAGCTCCATATTACCATGCAACAGTATATGCCCTGCCTCATGAAAAAATGAAAACCAAAAATGATCATCGGATAGGTGCCGACCACTTAACATGATAACTGCTTTCTTAGATGTTACAAAAAAAGCAGCACCGCTCGCTTTACAACGTTTAGGAGATTTTTCTACAACTATCGCCACGCCACATTTAGAAAATATTTTTTGTAATTTTGGTATAAATACTTCAGGATCTCGTTCTCTTGTTAACCCTCTAGCTTCATTAACTGCACATGTAAATGACGATTCATTCCATGAATCAGAAATAATTTTTTCACTAATTAACTCGCCACGTTTTAACCAAGTCACAACAGACTCCGGAGTAGAATCAAATGATCCAGATGTCCTAAATGATGTTACTGAAAGAATATCATTGTACTTTTCATACCATTCATCAACAGTTGAAACCTCAAAGTATTTTAAGCATTCCAATTCTTTACTGTACGTATTTTCAATCCACCCAAAATTAAGCATATCAGCAGCAGGTATTGACTTAATCCACTCTTTTCTCTCGCTTGCTTCTGCTGTATACCTCAATAAATCTTCTTTATATTGCGAGTCGCGTTTCATCCAATAAGATTTTGTAGAGCCAAGTAAGGTTTCCAATGTCTCGGCTATTTTTTTTGTTATTGATTTTTTACCTTTTATTAATTTATCCACTTGTGCTTCTGATAAACAAATAGAGTCTGCAAATTGCCTATGAGACATTCCTTTATTGAGTAATAACTCTTCAATAGTATCTCCAGGTGGAGAAGCCCATACTGGCTTAAATGCATCATCCATCATATTCTCCAATAGAACATATTTTTATCCGACTTACTTTATCCCATTCAACTTCATTATTTGAAAGCATTGGGTTATTGCTATGATTTGCACATATGATCATCAATTCTTTTCTTGCAAGCTCAATTTTAATGCACTTTTCACCATCGCGATCAATACTTTCTGGATTCCCAACAGGTATCTGACTAACTTTATCTACTGCTCTTAAATCTGCAAGCCTCGCAATTAAACTTTTTGCTGTATCAGCATCAAACATTTGATACGCCAACACTTCACTTTCACAGATATCTCGCAGCATCTTTGTTGAAAATGCTATTTCCAATTATTGAATTTCCTTTATACATTTTGCACTGCCACACTAAGATATCGACCATACCACAATAAATGCTCACTAAATAGATAAGTCTATCTTTGATACTTCTTCAATCAATATGTACCTCAATAAATAAGGAAAAGGAAGGAAAAGGGGTCCAGGAAAAAGGGTAGAGTAGAAAGCAGGCGTCACGCACCGGTAGATCAAACCTATCTGTTGCCGCCTCTTTCGTCTGGCGGTGCCTCAATAGTCCAACCATAGTCACACTAACCTGCCCTCCCTCATCAAACCGTGCATACGGTTTTCCCGTACACGGCTTTCCGATGTTCTTCTTCCTCAAGCATGCACACCTTCCCTGGTGCTTGGCTTTGAAGTATTGCTACCTCTGGAGTGCCCTGACGGTCTCTTTCGAGTATTGAGATGTGTCTAGCATTAAGCAATCATCTCCGTCCTTTACTCTTCGGTAAGCGTGAACAAAGCAGGGTTCCTTTCCTCGGATGTCGTTTTGTTGTCGCTCACCCTCAAACGGTACTATGAACCCCTCCGAATCCCGTGACAGCCCAATACCCTTTTCGACTCTCGCCTTATAGGGTTCGGTTGGCAGTTCTGCTCTGCCACTGTAACGGACCTCCCGCTCTGCATTGTCTTTCTTCCGATACAAAGAGTATAAGGGGTCAAACCTATTTGACTATGTATGAGAAATTATGCACTCCTGAAAAATCAAAGACAGCCCACGATTAAAAGGTCTCAGGGTCTTGCCTTTTGCCTAAAATCAGGTACAGACCACGATTTATTCAACTTATTAGTTATTCAACCGTTCTCCCAAGTCTAGGCTGGCGGTGCAATGGGTGAACTTCAGCTTAAAGTGAAAAGTAAAAGGTAGAAAGAGAAAAGAAAGTTTTTTAACTCTTATTGATCAAGCTGATTTTTAATCTCTTTTAAAGGCAGCCTGCTTCCATCATCGAGCATCTTTTTATAGGCATTTTCAGCATCGATTATAGAAAGACAGCCATTGTCTAACATTTCACCCACCAGCCACAATGTACCATGTACATTAACACCTTCCATAGTAGCCAGCTGCTTAAGTTTTGCTCACTGATAAAGAGCTTCTTGCTCACAACTGCCAACCTTCCTTAGTTTTCTAAAATCTATTAGCGGCATACTCAATAAATCTGCTGCCCTGGACTCACTGATCAGGTCTTCTGCGAGCGCATGAAACACCAGCTGTTTGAATAGTTTCGGCTGCTCCGACGGATACGGGCTTCCGGGTTCATTCTTTACCCAGTTGTTGCGCCGGAAATACCCCCACATTTTTCGTGCATCAGACTTGTTCAGTATACCAAGATCGCTGGCACGGTATATCCAGCCCCGCATACTTAAACCGTAAGTCTCCTTCAAAATACACAGTTCTACAGGCTCGAGTCTGCTTCGGGATTCACCAAGCTCTTTAATGGCTTCAGATTCCGGTACTAAAAATGCGGACGCAAATCGGTTCGCTGCTTTTTCTTCGTCGAGATCATCAGGCAAACGCCCAGCCAGTGCCAGATGCCCGAGCTCATGCGCAAGGGTGAATCGCTGGCGGTCACCCGGCCAGTCTTTACCCACGACAATTACGGGGATCCCGTTCACCTGTGCGGCAAGTCCATCGAATTTATCATCGTGCGGGATACTGGACAGAAATACCTTAATGCCCCGTTCTTCAAGAGCGTCGGTTAAATCAGGTATAGGGTTACAACCTAAACCCCAGCTCTTTCTGAATAAATTTGAAATTTTCTCGATGTCACTGTAACTGTCTATTTTTGCCTTAAGCCCTTTTGGCAATGAAAATTTTTCTACCGGCATGACAGGTAGAAACTCTTCAAGTTGAAAGAAACGCTCCATCTGTTCAATTACTTCACCTTCAATCTGATCAAGAACTTTCCTGGGTATTTTTGAATGCTTCCGGTATTCCACCTCTTTCAGCTTAATTTCACTTTGTCTGAAAAAGTACTCAGTGCGCACTCCAAGTGCTTTTGACAAAGAAAGCATCACGCCTGATGACGGAGTGTTTTTGTTAGCTTCATATTTTGAAATTGCCATGGCAGAAATACCTGCCCTTTCAGCCAGGTTACGCATAGAGAGGCCTGATGCCTTGCGCGCAAGTTGAATTCGTTCACCAATCATAATTATGCCCTTGACAAGGTTTACAAATTAGTTATTATTATAATTTATTGTAAACCATGCTATCTCGCATGAGGATTCGCGTCAAGTGGTGTTATTGTAACTTACAGATTATTGAAGAGGCATAACAATGGCAATATTAAGGGGTCACAATATTAAGGGGTCAAGCCTATTTTACAATGTAAAACTTCCCCCAGTTTGTTTTCATCCCTTTTCACAACCCAACTCCAATTTCCTACACGATCTTGTTGTTGAGAAATGATGAGCATAGGGGGCAGGTCTTGCATTTTGCCCAATATCCCCAGCTTCTTGTTTCTGCTCATCGTATATCCTAGTTTTGATTAAAGCCATCCATGAACGCAGACAGTAATTTCCAGTTTCTATCAAACTGTGTATCGACATCATCGCACATTTCTTCAACCAATCTTTCCATATTCAGACTATCTAATCCTTTGTTCGTAAACCTATTAATCATGGTCTTTGTTTTCTTTTGGGCTATATCACTTGCATGCCGCCCAAGCAGATAGGCGGCAGACAGGGTGATATCCCAATCATGCACTTCCATAATCTGTGTGTTATTGCTCTCATATAATGCATCCATAACCGCTGTAATCTTCTCGTAGGTCGATAACAAATAAGAGATATCCATCGCATCCTTTCCTCGCAAATCCCTGGCGCGATCTGACCACGCAATAATCTTAAGAAGCACTAAACCCGCTGGTGTGACCACTGGCACATCAAGTTTAGGCCTATCTTGAACCCGGACCCACTCAGCAGTATCACAAGCTTCCTGGAAACCGAGAACATTCATGATGACTTCATCACCAGGAGGCCACGTAATGGAAGCTTCTCCATTCTCGATATCACCAAATGGTACTATATCTACCTCTGTACCCATGGGACTGATCAATCGATGCTGTGCATTGCTTGTCTTGAAGCCTTGTTCGCAAAGTCTATTTTTCAGTGCATCAAAAGCAGTCCAATTGGGCACTTCAATCGCGAAATCAACATCGATCGTTGCACGCTCTAATGCGGCACCGTGACCATAGTGCAGCACAATATCCCGCGCCGTTGCACCGACAACCACATAGGGTATCTCCAGATCAGTCATTACCCGGCTTACCGTTTCAAATAGTGCGACGGTACGCGGCTCAATCTTCCCTGATATGTTGAGCAATGTACTCATCATAAATCCTCTGTGCTACTTCTAAATTTCTTGTATCACCGGTTGCCACCAGGTCGGCATAAACCAATATTGGGTGAACCAGACCTTTCCTCAATTCGTTATCAAACTTATCAAATTGCTCCGGCCAAAATGGCCGGTAAATAAGCACCCTGGTCCCTTCACCTCCGGCCCATGCAGTCGCTTTTCTTAAGCGAACATCACGAAGTAGCTGGTTGCGTAAGTCTTCCTGCATATAAATAGTCGCCACTTTTGGCTTGAGATAGTTCGTATATTTCGCTGCCGCAATTTCCCCGCCCCAGTAGCCATCGTACTCTCGAATATCGATATCTTTCCACCAGTACGGGTCATCCGCGATGAACTCCCCGATCAATTGCTTTGGTTTGAGTTTTTCTGGCCACGCTTCTATCCAGCGGTCCAGCAACTTTTGGTAGTGGACAAGACGACGGCCTTTTTTGCTACCTGTATCGCGTATGAAATCAGCCGCCTTTAGACCATTAAGAACCCAGCCGACAGTGCCTAATGCTACACCTGCCACTTCTGCTATCTTACGATAAGGCGCATTAACAAGCCCTGGATGGCAGAGGAACGTGTATACAACTTTCAGGCCGGTGGGTTCAAAGGCGCGCCTGGCCCCATCTTTGGTCGGCATGAATCCAGGTTTCTCTTGCCGATGACCGGTAACGTAGACATAGACAGGAGGCTGATCGATATAGGCGTTCCCAGTTGTATCAATGAACTGAATTTCCTGTTGCCGCAATTTCTCGGCCATTATGGGGTTGATGTAGTCTGCGACCAGTAAGCCAGTCTCAGGAAGCTGTTTTATCTGGTTTATTAGCGCACCAAGATTAGCCTGCTGAGCCCATCTTTTTATCTCAGCGGCCATCATTTGATCTTGTCCTTTAATATAGACAAAGGCATCCACCCGTTTCCCATGCCCATAGGCTTCCAACTCGCTGACTTCAATATCAAGGCCAGTTTTTTGCCCTACAGCTATAATTGCCTGCTCCAGCTGCAATTGCTCTAATGTTTCGTATTCCTTCATGATGTACATAAATATATCACGTACATTAATAATGTACAGCAGTATTTAGTGAACATGCTCGCTCAGGGAAATCAGGGATATACATCTATTATTCTGACTTCATCTCTCTCGAGTCAGCATGATACCCTGAACTTGCCATCTGGCATGACAGTCATAAACACTGATTCCTTCTATGAACCCACCGCAACAAAAATACCTTTCAAAGTCCTCCTTCATGGCAGGCCTCGATTGCCCCCGAAAACTCTGGCAACTGCTCTGGGATCGTTCAAGTGCAGCACCATTCGGCGGCATGTCCCAGCTAATCATGGAGATGGGTACCCGGTTTGGGACTCTTGCCCACCAGCTATACCCAGGTGCTACGCTGATTGATGTCGATTTTCGGAATCTGGATCAGGCATTGTTGGATACAGAAGCAGCCATTGCCTCCGGTGCCAGCACTATTCTTGAAGCATGTTTCGTCTACGATCATTTCAGGGTTGTGTCCGATGTCGTGGAGCGGCAGGCCGATGGCAGCTGGCATCTTGTTGAGGTGAAATCTTCTACCAGTGTAAAAGCCCGGCACATCCCGGATCTTGCTTATCAGAAATGGGTCATGCAGCAGGCGGGCTTCCGTGTTTCGAGATGCAGTGTGTTGCATGCGAACCGGTCTGGCAGCTGGCCGGATGTCGCGAGTATCTTCAAACTCGTTGACGTGACAGAGGAAGTCAATGACTGGACTCCCAATGTTGAACCTGCCCTGGAAATCATGCGTCCTTTGATGGTCAAAGGCTCTGCTGCCCCGGAAGCACGTCCCCTCTTTTCCAGGAAATGCCATGATTGCCCATTTAAGGAGACTGTTTGCTGGAAAGATATTGATGGGTTCACGATCTACGATGTCATCAATGCCAGTTGCCTTCCTGCACTGGAGGCCGAGGGGATACTGTACATAAATGATATCTCTGAAGAACAAAAGGAACAAACGCTGAACAAGAAGGATCGTGCTAATGTCGATCGTATTCAGCAGCAAAGAATTGATATTAACCAGGACGTGATAAAAGACAGGCTGAATGAATTAGTCACTCCCATCTACTTCCTCGACTTTGAGTCCATCGCTACTGCCGTGCCATTGTTTGACAGCATTGCCCCGTGGAAGCAGCTCGCCTTTCAATACAGCCTGCACGTGTTGCACGAGGATGGACGCCTGGAGCACTGTGAATATCTTCATAGGGATGCCTCTGATCCATCAGAAGCTGTCGCGAAAAGGCTTTGTGAGGATATTGGGGATGTGGGGTCTATTGTTGTCTACTTCGCGAACATGGAACGGGGGGTATTGAATAGTCTTAGAAACCAGTTTCCTGAGTATGCGCCGGCATTAAAGTCAATGACTGAGCGTTTGTGGGATTTGCATCCTGTTTTTGAAAAGCATTATCGGCATTGGAAGTTTGGGTCGAAATCTAGCATTAAGGTTGTGTTGCCTACGTTGGTGCCGGGGTTGAGTTATAAGGATCTTGAGATACAGGAGGGAGGATCGGCTTCTTTAGGTTGGCTGCAGATGATTGAATCGGATGATGAAACTTCAAGAGAACTTTTAGCTCGGGATTTGCTTGCTTATTGTGGGCTGGATACTTTGGCTATGGTGCGGTTGTTGGAGGTTTTAAAATCGTAAGTATTACGGATTACGTTTTACGTGTTACGTGAGATCAAAATCTGGATTCCGGCATTCGCCGGAATGACGTGCTGGTGTTGAAGAGATTGCCGCGCTGCGGTGCTCGTGACCACAGGAAATACCCGAAGGGTGCAATAACTGCGTGGGGAAAGTGACTAACAAGCATTCACTCTGTCATAGTATCTTGCTCTATACAGTAATCTCTTTTTTGCGGGATCATCACTGTCTACAGGTTTTTCCCTGGTATGGAGAACATTGTTTGATATCAATCCCATTCCAGACTCCAACCTGCCTTCAATGACATACTCAGACTCATCTAATATCACAGATTCCAGGACATCCCTGGCGGCAATGATCTCACTATCTTCTGACCAGGCCATATCCATTTTTCTAAATGAAAATCTATGACACAAGTGGCCATCCGGGTTGGTCCAGAAAACCTTGCCACCCAGTTGTTCACTAATCTCACCGGTCTTTGGATTCTTATACTTAAAACAATCATTTCTCATCAATATTTTCAGGGCTTGCGGATCTTTATCACGAAGAAGAATATACAAGATTTCATTATCCAGGACCTTGTTACTCCCCCCTTCAATAGCAGGTCGTTTACACAATAAGAACAAAGCCTGTATCGTTTTGTCTGATCCATAATAAGTGGCATCAGTATGCCAACGAACCTGTCTTGTTGAAAAGGGTATCGCATTACCTAAGATACCTGAATCTGTTAATTCATCAGATCTGGAATGTCGGGTCGATTTATCTGTATTGGTAACCTCGAGTTGTTCCCCTAATTTTAATAATGAATCCATGCTCAGTTCAGCAGTGCCTGCCGTGTAAACACACATATTAGCCAATTCAACAAGTTCCAGAATCCTGGTTTTTTCTGCATTGGTAATCGCAGTCATATCCGCTAATTCAACAACCAGGTCACCAACACTTCCAGGATAAGCCGCTAGTTTTTCCTCGCGCCATTTTTTGTAATCCTCGTCTGTATCTAAATCAAATCTCTTTGGATATTTTGTATTCCAATGTTTCATCGAATGCCCCTGAGTGTTTTAGAAATTATATACCGCTGTAGTCCCAATTATTTGTAAAACTCTCTGAATCTGCCTCAGATGTTTCTAAATACCTGAGATGACTAGATACCAGAATCTTCCACCAAGTTATTTTTTTTTAAAATCGTATAAATCTTTTTGCTAGTCTTTGAAACCTTTTGAATGTCACCAAGGTTTGGTATTTCACCATTCTTTATGCGTTGCTCCCATTCTGCGAACTCCATATCTATATATTCCAATAGCTTTTGGGGGCAGCCATAACTGCAGGTTTCTGCACATAATTTTTCTTTAGTCATTGCAAATGGAAAGATTGACCTGACTTGCTGAATAAGATCAAGCATTGCAACTGGGGTTTTCGGTTTCATAATTGACTGCTGTATACATAATGTTGATGTATAAGTAAGAAATCTTTTCAAAATTGAAGCTAATCGTTGAATTGTCTGAATCTAAACTTCACATGATATACAGAACCTGTATTTTATCAGAAAACCTGGGAGAACTAGAGGAAAGGGGAAAGGAAGAACACAAGGTTTTACGGTTTATGTTTTAGGTTTTACGTAACACCTAATACGTAATACTAATCCTTAACACTTAATTCGCCATGACAACTCGCATGAAGGGATACTTAATCACATCAGGAACCGTATGGATCAAGGGGATATCTTCTACTTATTTCTTGCACCGCCGTACGTATGGCATCTGCATTATCTGCGTCTAATGGGATATTTAGTGCAGTACGGCATGCTGAGCATAATTGGAGCCCGGTCTTATCCATCTCACACCTGGATTCTCCCGGTGGCATGTGCCGACCCATACCTGGGATTCCCCCGTGCCCGGACCATCACAGGCTGTTGATATTCAATACTATTTAGGCGTAAAACAGTCAATATTTTGGCTTAGAACACTCTTTTTGGTACCAAAATGGGCAGTGTAAGCGCTTGCCTGCTCTTTGACCTGTTACAGGTTTGCATTAGCGCTTCTTGCCTGGAATAACCAGTAACACCCTCGTTCCCGGTCACGGCTCCCACACAACATGAAACAGCTTTCAGACTTGCTGTGGGAGGCGCGCCCTCGCGGCGAAGCTTTTCCTGCACTAGCTTATAACACTCGACTCCCAATCCTTAGTTATGTAGATTCACACGGATGCGATGGAAATTCTGGATAGACCGTGGCGGTACATTTACCGATGTCGTCGCCTGTGATGCAGAGGGTGCGTTGCATACGCACAAGCTACTGTCGGAAAATCCCGAGCAATACCCTGATGCTGCCATTGCCGGCATCCGGCACCTCCTTTCTCTCAACAACTCAGAGCCTATACCAGCAAGTCAGATTGATAGCGTCCGCATGGGCACAACAGTGGCTACTAATGCACTGCTTGAACGTAAAGGCACACCCACGGTTCTTGCCATCACCGAGGGATTTGCTGATGCCTTACGCATAGGATATCAAAACCGGCCAGATATTTTTGCCCTCGATATTCAGCTTCCCGATGCCCTGTATGATTGCGTGGTAGAAATACCAGAACGCATCAGTGCGATCGGTGAAATAAAAAAAACACTTGATGGTGCTTTAAGCCTCAAACGGCTGCAGGAGGCATATGAAGCAGGTTATCGATCCTGTGCCATTGTGCTGATGCATGGTTATCATACCCCTCAACATGAACAGGATGTTGCGAAACTTGCCGGGCAATGTGGCTTCGAACAGATCTCCCTGTCATCGCAGTGCAGTCCCCTGCCCCGGCTGGTCTCACGTGGTGACACGACGGTTGCCGATGCCTATCTATCACCGGTACTCAGCCGCTATGTTAATCAGGTACGAAGCGAGTTGGGTGACATTCCATTACTATTCATGCAATCCTCTGGTGGTCTGTGCCATGCCAGTGCTTTTGATGGCAAGGATGCCGTTCTTTCCGGCCCTGCCGGCGGAGTAGTCGGCGGTATAGAGACCGCTCGCCGCGCTGGTTTCGATCAGCTGATCGGTTTTGACATGGGCGGCACATCTACCGATGTCTGGCATTATGCCGGCGACTATGAACATCAATCAGAACATACCGTTGCCGGTATCCGCCTGCGCACCCCGATGATGCGCATCCATACTGTTGCCGCGGGTGGCGGCTCAATTCTTCATTACAGCGATGGTCGATTTCAGGTTGGGCCTGATTCAGCCGGTGCCAGGCCGGGGCCATCATGTTATCGCCGAGAAGGCCCTTTATGTGTGACCGACTGCAATGTGTTACTGGGAAAGATACAGCCCGATCATTTCCCATCTGTGTTCGGAGCTGAAGGAGATTTACCTCTCGATATTCAGGCAGTGACAGAAAAGTTTACTGCATTTTCAGCAACCAGCAAGCTTACTGAAAAAGGGGACCAACAACTGGTCGTTGCAGAAGGCTTCCTGACCATCGCTATCGAAAATATGGCGCAGGCGATAAGAAAGATTTCTGTACAGCGAGGTTACGATGTCAGTCGTTACACACTCTGTGTATTCGGTGGTGCCGGCGGCCAGCATGCCTGCCTGGTAGCCGATGCCCTGGGCATGAAGACTATCTACTGTCACCCGCTGGCGGGAGTGCTTTCTGCCTATGGCATAGGCCTGGCGGCGATCAGTACAGTTCATGAAGTTGCCATTGGCCAGATCCTGACGGCTGATTCAGCGGCCAGTTTGCAGAAACATCTGCAACATCTGCATGATGTCGGCCTGAATGATCTAAAAGATCAGGGTGAAGATCACACTGATACACACATACTTGCACGCCTGTTCCTGCGCTATCCGGACTCTGATACGACACTTCAATTCGCTTTCAGCACGGCGCCTGATGAACTAATCAAAAAGTTCACCGATGAGCATCGTCGAAAATTTGGCTATTCTGACCCAGCCAGCCCCATCATTATCGAAAGCCTGCGAGTTACGGTCTCAACACGGGCTGAGAGACCTGCTAGCGAGTTTTTTCAATACTCCGAGCAATTAACTGAAGCCGGGCAGACGGAATTCTTTAGTGGCGGCAGGATGCATGAAGCCAGTATTGTAAAGCGAGCAGGCATGCCTGCAGGGCAAACCATAAAGGGTCCTGCAATCATCACAGAAAACACGGGCACGTTGATAATTGAACCTGGTTGGCAGGCTGAAGTCATGCAGGATATGGCCATAGTCCTGACTCGGGTCGTTAAGCAAACAACAAATCAAAAACCGGAAAACAGTGACAAGGCCGATCCTGTTCTACTAGAGATCTTCAATCGTCGATTCATGACCATTGCCGAACAGATGGGTCTGGTTCTTGAGCGTACCAGCCACTCGGTTAACATCAAGGAACGCATGGATTTTTCCTGTGCCCTGTTCACACCCAGCGGCGATCTGATTGCCAACGCGCCACATATCCCTGTCCATCTCGGCTCGATGTCTGATTCTGTGCGGGCAGTAATCAAAAAATATCAAAATGATATCCATGCCGGTGACTCCTTCATTCTGAATAATCCTTACCAGGGTGGCACTCACTTACCGGACATCACCGTCATCACTCCCGTATTTGAACAGGATAAAGACGATACGCAGAATAAATCACTGCTTTTCTTCGTTGCCTCACGCGGCCATCATGCCGACATAGGCGGCATTACACCCGGATCAATGCCAGCCACCAGCCAAAGCATCAATGAAGAAGGCATCTTGCTGGATAATATTCGTTTCGTCAGGAACCATCAGCTTGATGAAAGTTTACTCAATCAGCTGTTAACTCAGAACCCGTATCCAGCACGTACACCGAAACAGAATATTGCTGACCTACGTGCCCAGCTGGCAGCCAATCATAAAGGTATCAGCGAACTGCATAAATTGCTGGAAGAGTTTGGTTTAAACGTAGTCAGTAACTACATGGATCATGTACTGAATAATGCGGAAATGACAGTCAGAAAACTCCTTGGCACACTTGATGACGGGAAATTTTCCTGTGAGATGGATAATGGTGCGCAGATCCATGTCAGTATTAAGATAAACCAGAATAAGCAAACTGCTGTTGTCGATTTCAATGGCACGTCTGAGCAACTGAGCTCAAACTTCAATGCACCTGCTTCGGTTTGCCGGGCAGCTGTACTCTATGTTTTTCGCTGCCTTGTAAACAGGGACATACCACTAAATGAAGGATGCCTGCGCCCTTTGGAATTACGCATACCCGAGCATTCATTCATCAATCCTGCTTTCCCGGCTGCTGTCGTAGCAGGAAACGTCGAGACATCACAGATAATTGTTGATTGTCTGTTTGCAGCACTGGGTGTGATGGCCGCTTCACAGGGAACGATGAATAACTTCACCTTCGGCAATGAACAATTTCAATACTATGAAACCCTCTGTGGTGGTACTGGCGCCGGTCCGGATCATCACGGCACCAGTGCCGTGCAATCAAACATGACGAACTCCCACCTCACCGACCCCGAAATTCTAGAGCAGCGCTTTCCAGTTCGAGTTGAATATTTTAAAGTACGAAAAAATAGCGGTGGAAAAGGGAAATTTAATGGTGGTGATGGTGTTGAACGCTGCCTGTATTTCCACCAGCCGGTACAGGTTTCAATACTTGCCAACCGGCGACAAACTGAACCCTTTGGCCTGGCCGGTGGAAATGCAGGAGCGTGTGGAGAAAACTGGTATATTGATCCCGATGGGAAAATGCATACTCTACCCGCTTGTGCAGAAGTTGATGTACCTGCCGGGGGTTCGATACTGATCAGAACACCGGGCGGTGGTGGGTTTGGGGCGAAACAGGAATGAAAAACATCAGAGCTATATCACAACAATGGTAGGATTTTATTGTAGGTTCGAATTTATTCGAACACAACCGTGCGAATGAATTCGCACCTACAGCTTCAATCATGAATCAACCAATCAATCTCGAAGTTTTTTTTGTTTCCGACCGCACCGGCATTACCACCGAGGCACTCGGCAGGAGCTTGCTGACACAGTTTAATAAAGGTGACTGTCGATACACTGTGCTGCCATATATCGACACAGAGAAAAAGTTATCTGCACTTATCCAACAGATACAGACTGTAAAAAATGATAACCGACAGATAATCGTTTTCAGCACTCTATCTGATCAAACTCACCGGCAAAGACTTATCAACGAAGACTTTTTTGTACTGGATTTATTTTCTACCTGCCTGCCTCCATTACAGGTAGCAATGAAGCAACATAGCTCACCCGCCATAGGGCAGACACACGGCATGGGTAACCAGAACCAGTATCTTGCTCGCATGGATGCAGTAAATTTTACCTTGAATGTCGACGATGGACTACGTACCAGGGACTACGAAGATGTCGATATAATACTGGCTGGTGTATCACGATCTGGCAAAACACCTACCTGCCTCTACCTGGCCATGCAATTTGGCATTCGTGCCGCCAATTACCCGCTAGTTGATGAAGACCTGGAAAAAGGTCGGCTTCCAGATGCACTAAAACCATGGAAAGCTAAGCTCTATGGCCTTGTTATCGACCCGATCTCCTTACAAAAAATACGTCAGAGCCGTATGCCTGATAGTCGCTATGCATCAATCGAACAATGTCGTAAAGAAATAAAGCTGGTCGGCAGCTTGTATAAGCAGGAAAATATAACCGTCGTTGAATCAAGCAACATGTCAGTTGAAGAACTGGCGACTACCCTGATGCAGAGGGCCGGATTACAACGGCAGTTTTAGGAAAGAGGCAGTATTTTCAGACTGCCTCTTTGTTTTTTACGCTCTGATTCATCGCGCCAGTGCGACGCGATAAACCTTCATCAGAACCAGGCCCTAACTCCCGCAACAACCCGGAAATCACTGACATTACGGCCTTCTTCACGCCGGTAATCAGCAGTGCCACCGTAAACCTTTTCCCAGTTGATGCCAATATAGGGAGCAAATTCACGGCGTATTTCATAGCGCAAACGCAAACCGAGTTCCAGATCAGAAATTCCGGAACCAATACGCACCTCCGGGTCATCCTTACTGAACATATTCAGCCCGATGTTCGGGGTGAGAATCAATCGCTGGGTAAACAGGAATTCATACTCAGCCTCAAACCGCGCAGATACACGACTGTCTTTGCCAAAAAATAACGCCGTATCAACTTCATACATATACGGTGCTAGACCCTGAACACCGAGCGCCAACCAGTCCCTGTTTGGCTCTGGTCGAATATCCCTGCGCCAGCCTACCTGCGCATCCCAGAATGGCGCAATTGCATGGCTGTATAGCGCCTGAATTTCCGCACTTTCCGTCTCGCCACCGGTGACCTCTCCGTCAGTCTTGAACCAGAACTTGTTCAGATCCTTGCCTATCCAGCCCTGCGCTTCCCATACGAATGGATCATCGCCATCACCTCCACGCCACTCGAACTGATCTATGATTAACATGCCAAGTAACGGATCATCTCTCCCAGCTGCCATCACATTGGAGGACATAAACAAGGAAGATACAAGCAAACTGCCAATTATAAAGTAACTCTTTTTCATCGTCATATCCCCCTTAGACCACTTCGACTTTTCTGAACATGCCCAGCAAATGATAAAAGAGATGGCAATGGTAAGCCCATCCACCCATGGCATCAGCTGTTACCAGGAAACTGATTTTTTGCCCCGGCTGCACAACAACCGTATGTTTCCTGGGTATCCGTTTAGGATCACCGGTTTCAATGTCACTCCACATACCATGCAGATGAATAGGATGGTTCATCATCGTATCATTGACCAGATTCATACGCATCCGCTCACCAAATTTAAGTTGAATGGGATCTGCATCAGCAAACTTTACACCATTCACCGACCACATATAGCGGCTCATATTACCGGTAAGATGCAGGTCAATTTCACGCCCCGGTTCACGAGGGTCAGGTGTCGGGTAGAGATTAGCCAGGTCTGCATAGGTTAAAACTCGGCGACCATTATTTCTTAGACCAACCCCCGGATCATCGATCCGAAATTTTTGACCATCTGCACGCATATCGACCTGTGGACCATATTCCGTTTTAAAATGCTCGACTTTATGGCTGCTACCATAACCGGCCATACCATTTCCCATGCCCGCTTTTGCACCACTGGGCTGCATACTGCTATTTGCTCCGCCTCCTGTCATGCCGGACATATTGTGCTTGCTGTGATTCATACCTGGCATATCCCCAGACATCTCACTACTGCTGTCAGCTTTTTTCATGCTCGACATATCATTCCCGGCATGATTCATACCGGGCATATTCATGCCGCCCATGTCCATTCCCATATCGGTATGCGTGAGAATGAGGTCAGGGTCCATTTCAGGAACAGCGGCTTTCAATGACAGATCGGGAGTCAATGTTCCGCGCGCATAACCTGAGCGATCAATTGCCTGGGAAAAGATTGTATAGGCACGATCGTCACTTGGCTCGACGAGGACATCAAAGGTTTCTGCTACCCCTATGCGCATCTCATCAATAGTGACCGGCTCGATATATTGCCCGTCGGCCGCAACAACGGTCATTTTTAATCCGGGTATACGGACATCAAAGAATGTCATCGCCGCGGCATTAATAAATCTCAGCAATACCTTTTCACCACGTTTAAACAGGCCTGTCCAGCCATCAGCCGGGTTCTGGCCATTCATCAGGAAAGTATAGGTATAGCCCGTAACATCAGATATATCTCTGTCGCTCATACGCATCCGCAGCCACATCTTTCGCGCATTCCAGGTATTGGCAAGGCCATTTTCTTTAATGTCCTTACTCAAGTCGGCGTATGTACGTTGCTTAAAGTTATAGTAATCAGAATTCTTTTTTAGTTTGTGATACACACGATAGGGGTCCTCGTCACTCCAGTCAGAGATAACAATTACGTATTCTCTATCAAATTTGTAGGGTGCGGGTTCTTTCGGTTCAATGATAATTGCACCGTACGCTCCCGTAGGCTCCTGAAAACCGGAATGACTGTGATACCAGTATGTTCCATTTTGATGGACATCAAAACTGTAGGTAAAGGTTTCACCCGGTTTAATGCCACCAAAGCCATTACTAATATGTGGAACCCCGTCCATTTCACTGGGCAGGATAATCCCGTGCCAGTGAATAGATGTATCTTCTGCAAGATTATTTTTTACCCTCATCGTCACCCTGTCGCCCTCTTTCCAGCGCAGGATCGGGGCCGGTACTGAGCCATTGATTGCCGTTGCATAGCGCTCTTCACCAGTAAAATTTACCAATGTCGGGCTGTACGTAAGATCGAATTGAGTGCCGCTCAATGTCACCGGCCCATTCTGACCTTTATCCATTGAAGCCAGCAGTGGTCGGGCATCAAGGCCCAACAGGCCAGCAGCGCCGCCCATTGCCACACCTTTGACAAAGGTTCGGCGCGACATCGACGCTCCCTGTATGGAAGGGAATCCTGGTTTATACATAATATTTTCCTCTATATCTATTCCTGATTCAGGACATGCGATCAGATCTTGTTGGAAAGATCTTTTCGCCTAAGCCCCGATAAATATTTCAGCAAACCGAAATCAGTAGTGCCGAAACTACCACTGTGTAACAACTACTCTAAAAAGGTAGTTATCAAAGGTCAGGAATAGGGGGGGGTACAATGACTGCCGGCACTCTGTCGAGGGGGTCCTGTAGACTTGAGGAAGTATTCGATATTGGTGGTGCAGGGGCTGGATTAACGGCAATTGGAAAGACCAGTGCCGTGACACTGGTATCACACTGGGAGGCCTCGTCAGGACAGGTTTGGCCTGTAATCTGGTCACGGCAGGAACATTCACTTGTAACGACAACTTTTGTGCTTATCTCAGAATGCCCCATAGAATGCGATGCACTGGCCATAGCCAGTGGTGATATCAATGGAGATATCACTAGCAGTGCTGATAATAGGATGATTAATCGTGTTAAAGGCATATTCTGATCAGGTCAAACTTACTTTAATCTGTGACAATTTATTTATACCTAAGTTCTACAAAAAGAAAAAATTAAACATATTCCTGACACGCTACTCTCCATTTCCAACAACGATTAACCGGTTGAATTACATCATAAAAAACACCACTCGTCATTTTTATTAAAATTTTCCTTGACCTGGAGTCGACTCCAGCCTGTAGACTTCTCACAACTGGAATATTCCTGTCGAAATAATGAATATTCTTCATGAACATGAACCATGTCTTGCTACTCGCACTACATGATAATAGATCAAGAGAGATAAAAAAATGAAGGGGCATATGTTAAAAGTTTTTTCAGCGTTAGTAATCACGGGTCTAATGAGCAGTCTGGCCTACGCACACGATCCAATATTCAGTATTGGGCCCCATGTATTGTACAAAAATGGTGTTGAAGTTCACACAGGAGCAGCAACAAAAAAGGCCGGTGATGAAAACGAGCAAGAGGTTTCGCTGGAATTAACCTATGGTTTGACCGGCGACTGGGCTGCCGGCATCGATATACCCTATGCCTTCAAGGAGGAAGGCAACGAAAGCAGCAATGGTAGTGGTGATATCTCGGTCTTTACCAAATACCGCTTCTGGCGTAAGGATTCTTTAGGCCTGCAGGAATCGGCTGCGGTACTAGTAAAAGTGATCACCGACACTGCCAGTGACAATAAGACACCCTCGTTAGATAAAGGCACTACAGATACCATACTGGGACTCACCTACGGCTATGAAGGCCGTAAATGGTATCGCTGGGCGAGTGCCCGTTATCGTTTTAATGGTAAGAATGACATGGGTATAGACCGTGGCGACAAACTTTTACTCGATCTGGTTGGCGGCATTCGTCCTAAACCTACAGGCTACCTGGAGCCGGACACTGTCTGGCTGCTGGAACTCAATACTGAGTTTGGTCAACGTGCCCAGATAGGCGGCAACGATCTGGCTAATACTGGCGGCACCGAGGCATTCATTTCACCGGGCATCTTCTGGACCAAGCGTAACTTTGCTATTAAAGCTGGCGTGCAAATACCGGTATACAGTGACCTGAACGGAACCCAGGCTGACTCTGATTACCGAGCCAGACTTACATTTGAGTGGCATTTGTAAGTTACCGCTCAGATTTATGGACTCACATTTTATTACACTTTTTAATACAGGAGAAATACAGATGAAAAAGCAAATCATAGCAGTGCTGTTCGGTTTAGTGCTCATGCAGGCAGCCTTTGCTGCAGGCACCCATTATGAGATGCGGGTAGACGGACTGGCCTGCCCTTTCTGCGCCTATGGCATTGAGAAAAAACTGAAGGCCGTTGATGGTGTCAGTGACATCAAAGTGGATCTCAACAAAGGTCTGGTCAGTGTCAATACCGCTGAAGGCAAAGAACTGTCCGAAGAACAAATGACAAAACTGTTTAAGGATGCCGGCTTACCTATCGCAGCATGAAAAAGTCGCCTCTCTAAATTGTAAGGATGCTCTCAATGCACTCTGTAACTATGGCAAAGAAACCCGCTATGAATGAAAAAGGCATCACCATTTTCACCCTGTTCACCACCAGCGGCACAATTAATTTGTTGTGCCCTGCCGATCATCTTTGTCACCCTTGGCATGGGTGCTACGGTGGCAGCGATGACCAGCACATTTCCATTCTTGATCATACTTAGCCAGTACAAAATATGGGTCTTCCTGTTTTCCGGTTTAATGTTACTGATTTCAGGCTGGCTGATGTTTCGACCGGGTCGGGCCTGTCCGATAGAACCTGGCTTAGCCCAGGCATGTGGTACTGCACATAAATGGAACAAACGTATTTACTGGAGTTCAACCGTTATCTGGAGTATTGGCTTTATTGCGGCATTTCTGGCCTTACCTATTCGTATAGCATTAGGCATATAATGCGAAAGCATTAGCTATTAGAAATTAATTATTTATAATAATAATACACATTAAGCCTGAGAAAAATATGATGAAAAAATTTATCTTTGCGTTAGTACTACTCGGTCTAAGTTGGCAACCAGTATTTTCTGCTGATATGCCCAATATGCCCAATATGCCTATGGAGAGTATTCCTTTTCCGACCATATCTGAAATCCCTGTACCAAAAGGTATGGGCTATGATAACTACTTCAGGCAAAACCAGCCAGTCAAACTGGTTTTTGGGGTTTCTGATCCCGGCGCGCAGCTGAAAGAGTCCCTGACCAATGCAGCCTATACTATCAAGTATCTGAAACCTCGCGGTATCAAATATAAAATTCAGATTGTGCTATACGGTAAAGCTGTTTTACCTGCAAATGAATTTAATGAAGAATACGGTGGCTACAGCGAACTGATGGAATCTTTGAACAGGCAGGGCGTTGAGTTTGCCATTTGTAACAATTCATTGGCTGCACTGAACCAGTCAAGGGACGATATTTATTCATATATGAAAATCATTCCTGCCGGCATCCTGCAAATCGTCAAAAAACAGATGCAGGGCTACGCCTATATTCATAATACCAAATAGTACCTGACTTAGAACTGACTCCTGAAACTGATATCAGAGAGACTATTTGATACCTGCCTTTTGTTGCTCAAGCCTGACATAGGCAATAATATCAGCAACTTCCTCACCGGATAAACCGGCAACTGCTGGCATGTCACCAAAACGCCAGTGATGCTGTCTAACTCCCGTCGAGACTGCCAGGTGGAACGCCATGTCACCATGGTGGCCCGGCCGATAGGCCTTGTCCAGAAAAGGCGGACCCTTGTTAGTCCCTCTCAAATTTACACCATGGCATTTTGCGCAATTGGCAGAAAACAGCTCCCTGCCATTTTGTGCATCTGCCTTATAATCCGGCCCCGGAATACGCGGCCGCCTGCGATCCTGGGTATCCTGGTCACAAGATGGCAACAGTATGGGCAAACTTAGCACCGCAAGCAAAGAGACAATTTTTACAGGTTGTGGATATTTCACTGAAAAAATATGCACGGTCAGTGAGTACTGAAAATAGTCGTCTTTCCAGATTTATCAAAGGTAACAACGGGATACCTGACCTTCTTACCTCCCATACCCGGAGATCCTGTTGGCATACCCGGTACAGCCAGACCGGTCACTGCCGGTCTCTCTGCTAGTAATCTTTTGATTGCACTTGCAGGAACATGGCCTTCGATAACATAGCCATCAATATGAGCGGTATGGCAGGCATAAAGTTTCTGTGGAAGGCCGGCTTCTTTCTTGTGCTTCACCACATCATCGGTATTTATTGCTTTCACCTTAAAACCATTCGCTTCAAGATGGCTTACCCAGCCCCTACAGCAACTGCAGGTTGGTGACTTATAAACGGTGACTGTATCTTCTGCTAAGGCCGGCTGAGACATAAAGCCCTGGAATAGTATGAAAGTAAGAGCAATAGCAAGTCCGCTAGCTATCATGACCTTCATGCCCGACTTTTTCTTTTTAAAAAAAATATTTTTACTTTTCATAACTATTTTCTCCGTGTTTTCCCTGTCGCAGGAAAAAAACTATTTCATTTTAACCATCTAATGTCCCTCACCGGCAGGCAGGTCTAGAGTGCCAATGATTTTCAAATCATTGTAATCCATTACCCAGATGAGGGGGAGGTCAGGCGTGATACGTAGACCTTACTGTACCGTGAATACCGCTGGTGATACAAAAAATCTTTCCGACATTTATATGCCGGAAAGATTTGTAGGTACTGATCGGTGAACCGAGCCGGTTTATTTTTCAAGTTCCTTACGACGGTGCTCGAACTCTTCATCGGAAATTTCACCATTCGCATAACGCCTACGCAGTGTTTCCATCGGATCTTCTAATGATGAAGTGCCTGAGCGACTATTCGAAATACTGCGGAATAGCACGACTATCGCTACAATGATCAGTATCCAGAAAATCCACATAAAGATCCCGCCAAAACCAAATCCACCAGAACCGCCGAACATCATTTTTTTCTCCTTCTCTAACGATCTATACTTTTACCCGTCGTAGTCGCAAGGCGTTAGTAATGACAGATACTGAACTAAAGCTCATCGCTGCCGCCGCAATGATGGGTGACAACAGAAGACCGAATACCGGGTATAACACACCTGCCGCGACTGGTACACCCACAGAGTTGTAGATAAAGGCGAAGAAGAGGTTCTGACGAATGTTCTTCATTGTGGCGCGACTCAGGTGCCTTGCGCGAACAATCCCACGCAGATCACCTTTGATCAGCGTTACGCCTGCACTCTCCATGGCAACATCCGTCCCCGTCCCCATTGCTATACCCACATGGGCCTGGGCCAGGGCCGGCGCATCATTTATGCCGTCTCCCGCCATGGCAACGATACGGCCTTCTGACTGAAGTTTCTTTACCACATCTGCCTTCTGATCCGGCAGCACTTCTGCCTGTACCTGATCGATGTCCAGCTTGGCGGCCACTGCTTCGGCTGTCTTGCGGCTGTCACCGGTCAACATCACTAACTTGAGACCCTCTTTGTGAAGATCGGCAATCGCTTCCGGCGTGGAATCCTTAATAGGGTCGGCCACGCCTATCAGCCCGGCGGCCCTGTTGTCTATCGCCAGCAACATCACTGTCTGGCCATCGGTACGCAGGGTATCGGCCTGTTGCGGCAGATCACCAACATCAATACCCAGATCGGTGAGCAGTTTGATATTACCGAGTGCCACACTATGGCCATCCACCGTGCCGGTCACACCCTTGCCGGTAACAGACTGGAAGTCATCGGTTTTGGTCAGTACGCTATCACGTTCCTCTGCACCACGCACAATGGCTTCGGCCAACGGGTGTTCACTGGCCCGCTCCAGGCTGGCAGCCAGTCGCAGGGCATCGTGTTCATGAAAGCCGTCTATCGCGACCACCGAGACAAGTTTTGGTTTGCCCTCGGTCAGGGTGCCGGTCTTATCCACCACCAGGGTATCGACCTTTCTCAGCACCTCCAGTGCCTCGGCATTCTTGAACAACACTCCCATCATCGCGCCTTTACCGGTACCGACCATAATCGACATGGGTGTAGCCAGTCCCAGAGCACAGGGGCAGGCGATGATCAGTACCGCCACAGCATTGATCACCGCATAGGCCAGTGCGGGTTCGGGTCCCCAGTTCCACCAGACAAAGAAGGTGATGATGGAAATCACGATAACAACCGGAACAAAGTAACCGGCAACAACATCGACCAGTCTCTGGATCGGCGCCCGCGAGCGCTGGGCGTCGGCTACCATCTGTACGATCTGCGCCAGCAGGGTATCCGATCCCACCTTCTCAGCGCGCATCAGGAGACTGCCCGTTGAGTTTACTGTCGCGCCAATCAGCTTGTCACCGGGGGCCTTTTCCAGCGGGATGGGTTCACCGGTGACCATGGATTCATCTACATTACTTACACCGTCCTGGACGGTACCGTCCACCGGAATTTTTTCACCAGGGCGTACTCGTAGTATATCACCCACTTGCACATGTTCCATGGGTATGTCTTCTTCGGTGCCATCGTTGCGAACGATTCGCGCGGTCTTAGGTGCCAGCCCCAACAACAGCTTAATAGCGGCGTTAGTCTGACTGCGTGCCCGCAGTTCCAGTACCTGCCCGAGCAATATCAGCGCAGTGATCACGGCGGCAGCCTCGAAATAGACCGGAACCACACCAACCTCGTTGAGTATGGCCGGCGGGAAAATGCCGGGGGCGACGGTAGCAATCACACTATATGTCCAGGCAACCGATACACCGATTCCGATGAGGGTGAACATATTCAGGTTACCTGTGATTACCGATTGCACAGCACGTACATAAAAAATCCAGCCTCCCCAGACCACCACAGGCGTTGCTACCACCATTTCAATCCATTGACGTAGATTAGGATCGATCAGCCCAGCCATCGCTTGTGGCCAGAACTCGGCCGCCATGGCACTGATTAATACCGGGATGGCAAGGATGGAGCTAATCCAGAAGCGCCTGCTCATATAGTCCAGTTCGCTGGTATCCTCTTCAATCTCCACGGTGAGCGGCTCCAGCGCCATGCCGCATTTGGGGCAGGCACCAGGGTGGTCCTGAACAATTTCCGGGTGCATCGGGCAGGTATATTCTGTCCTGGTTGCTACTAGGGGAATGTTCTTCGGTTCCAGTGCCATACCACACTTGGGGCAGGCACCCGGACCTTGTTGCTCCACTTCGGGATGCATTGGGCAGGTATAGATGTTGCTGTCATCGGCTTTGCCGACATTGCCTTTTTCAGCGTGATGACACTCGTGTTCAGAATGATCATGCTGGCCATTGACTTCGTGTTTATGTATATAATCAGTGGGCTTATTGTCAAATTTCCCTTTGCATGAAGCACTGCAAAAATAATAGTCTTCGCCATCGTACTGGGATTTATGCTCGGAACCCTCTGTGACATCCATTCCGCAGACAGGATCTTTCAGTGATTCCGATGTGAGATATTGTCCCGGGTCAGCGACAAACTTCTCATGGCAAGATGAGCTACAGAAATAGTAATCTTTATCGTCATGTTTATGATGATGTTCGCTGTCAGCAGAAACATCCATTCCACAAACAGGATCTTTCAGTGATTCTGATGCAAGATATTGTTCCGGGTCAGCAGTAAACTTGTCATGGCAGGATGAACTACAAAAATAATAATCTTTATCTGCATATTTGTGATGATGTTCGCTGTCAGCAGAAACGGTCATCCCACATACTGGGTCTTTTATCATTGCAATTCTCCTTTATTGTTTTTGGTGCTGCTTTCTATCAGGTGACAAACAGAATGCCCATCTGGTATTCCATCAGGCATATCCGCCCATCGTTCGAGTGCCAATTCCATACGTTTCTGTAGATCCATTAAAATCTCAAGCTGTCTTCTGTTTTCTTCTATATGCTTGAGTAATATTTCACGCACTCGCGGACAGGGTGACTGGCCTTTATCTGCATCCTGCATAATTGCCCGTATCTCAGCCAGCGTATAACCCAGCGCTTTTGCCTGCCTGACAAACCTTAACCAGCGGACTTCGCTGGGTTTGTACAGACGGTAATTATTCTCTGGATGCCTGACAGGTTGCAGCAAACCTTTACGAGTGTAATAGCGAACGGCGTGCGGCGTTGTATCGGTCTGCCTTGCAAGTTCAGTTACTGTAAGCATTTCATCTCTCCTCGCTAATCGGCACAACCGGTAAAAAATACTTCCGGGTGTCTGCATTAACTAATTCATATTCGACAAATTTTTTCAGGCATCTGCTAGTGCTACTGCATCATTTGTGGATCCATGATGCCCATACGGTTTCGTGATATTTTGAGTTTACAACCTATACCTTAGGCACAGGTCAAGCTTTGAAGCAAATACTATTAATTAATTAATAGAGGTGCTCAGGTGATAACTGCAGGGGGAGCTATGTTGGATCTTTTCATAGCTAATATGAGGTACTTAAGTTGGAAGAAATAAAAGCAGGTGCAGTGAAATGGCACTCCATCTCACTGCACTGCTCAAAAACAGCGAGCCACTACTTATTTATTCGACTTCTGCATAAACGTGACCAGATCACGGGTCTGCTGACCGGTTAGTCCAGCACGTATACGCATGTGATATATTGATGATATCCATTGATCATCGCGAAGCTCCTGTGGATCACGATAACTGTGACAACGGTTACAGTTTTCCACCCATAGCTGGGCACCCTTGCCAAAGTCGCCTTTTACCGGCCATTCCGCGGCAACTGCTGTTTGAAAAAAACCGCTACCTGCACCAAGTAGTACAGACAGGGTCATAACGCGATAGATATTAGTCATTTGCTTTTTCATGTCATTTCCCCTTAGAAGCCATAAGCCATTTGAGCCATCCACTTGCTATCAGGCAGGTGGCTACCTTTGTTTACATCATTGGATTGATAATCAAGCTTGGCAAGCAGATGATTGGTAAAGTGGTAGTTGAGACCGACTGCCCATTGTTTGACGTCTGCTGATGCACCTGGCGAATCAAAGTCAGTGTAGCGCAACACCGGCTCAAGGCTGACAGATGGTATCATGTACGCCGCCTGCAGATACCAGGTCTTCCACTTGGCACCTTCTGATGCACCCGGGCCGGTCAGGGCCTCTCCAATTTTTGTCTGGACATATTCACCGCGAAAATCGAGCGTATTTCTCTGCCATGAAAAATCAGTACCGAAAACATCATAGTTACGGGAATTACCCAGTACACCTATAGAAGTACCGGCTTCTTCATCAACGATATTGGTCACTGCAGCCTTACCTGTCGCTGCTGACAAGCCGATTTCAAGGCCGACCATGGGTATAATTCCGTAACGACCACCAAAGGTTTTTTTGCCATCAACATCGGCATTAAAGCCCTCAGCCATAATACCTTCCAGTTCAAACCCACCATCTTCAGCTGCTGCATTTAATTCCGGCCCGTTAGCAACATAGAGCGCATAGTTACTACGGATCTTTTCACCGAAGCCACCGCGAACCTGAAGCCCGAGATCGGAGACCGGTGCAGCGCCATCATGCCCGAAGCCAGGCGGGGCATCTGCCATTTTGTTGATCCATGAGGGGTGAAGGTTTTGCCTGAAATTGCCTATAGGACTCAGGAACTTACCTACAATGAGCGTAGAATAGTCATTCATGAACCAGTCGATGGTCATATATTCCATCTCCACATCAGTTTCACCATCATTTTTCACAGCAAATTCAAGTTCAGCTTCCAGCATGAACATATCGCGGTATTGATAGTGCAGTATAGGGGAGAAAGATCCAACAACAAAGCTGCCATCCTTACCTACCTTGCTGTCATATCCTGCACCTGCATAACCTGCGAGATGTACCAGGGTGTTCGGTGTCATCGCATTCGATATCTCTTCCCTGAATTGTGACTTGGCTGTTTCCATGTCCTGTTTCGATGCACTCTTCGTTTTTATTTCCTTGAGCGCCTTCTGTACCTGCTCTAATTGCTTCTGCAGCGTTTTTACCTGATCCTGCAGCACATCATAGTCGCTGCCGCCTGCCATCGAGGTAATCGGAAAGGCACCAATCACAGCCGCCATAACGGCCTTTCTTAATATTGCATTGTGTCGTTTTTTCATTTCATTACTCCATTTCTGTATATTTCATGGAAGCTAATCTCACGATTGAATTTTTACTACTTTGCTGGTTCATGCACCATGGCGCACGAACAACTTTAGCTTTTAGCAAGCCTTAGGTCAGAAAATAGGAGGGCGCAAGGGGGGGCGGTAATTCTCATTGGTAGAGAAAGGATCAGTAGCTGAAAAGAAACTGATAACTACATCACGTTGAGATAGAGTTGATGTTTGGTCCAATAAAACTGGCGTAGTCGAAGCCTCATTAAAGCAGGGACTCTGGCAGGAATATTCACCTTTATGACAACAGGAGTCTATAAAGTACTGACGCTCGCTAATTGCTGCCATATCCGTTGCCCTGTCAATAGCATCCTGACCATCAACAGATGAATGATTGTGCCCTGTCTTATCAATACATTCTTCATGCTCGGCTGCAAATGAAGATGCAACAGAAGCCAGTAGCAGAATCAAAATCATGATTCGCAACATTGTTCCAGATAATTTTTTGTAAATATACAACATAATAATATATGAAGAATATACCTGACCACAACTAGACTATATACCAAATTACGAGATTATATTAGCATATCATTAAATTATTTATATTAATATATGTCAAAGAATGTTGTCTTTCTCCAACATATCCACACGTTTTGAATGATTCAGTGACTTCGCATCATTATCTATCATGTTGTACAATGAAAGAATATGAAAAAGCTTCTTATCAATGTCATTATATTCTTCCTGCTCAGTAGCAATGTGGTATGGGCCATTGGTGTGGCAGATCTGGTTCAGGAACATAAAAAACAAAATCACTCTTCTGCTACGTCTGGCGATGTTGATCCAGTAAATCTGAACAATTCGTCCAGCAAACACTGCTGCCATGACGCTGTCCATTTTCTTGGTATCCTTAATAACAGCAGTGAAATAATTACCCGTAGCGCCCTGAGTACAATAGCAACCAGTAATCATGCCCGGGCTTCCCAGGCATACCAGCCCCCTCTTCCACCCCCCAACGTCTGATTTCTGAATAAATTGCTTCGCGCGCATCTAGACAGATGTGCTGTTGTAACCTTTTCAGGAATTATTAAATGATTAACAAGACATTACTCGTGTCTGCACTTTGTGCAGGCCTGCTCGCGGTTCCTACGTGGGCAAATCAAACAAAACCGGCCGTGTCGCTGGATAACTATGCGCCAGCGGATCTCACCACACTCATTTCGGACACGCTGCCTGACCACCCGCGCCTGCTCGCCGCCAGGGATGCCCTGCAAGCGGCTATCACGCGCCTGCAGGCGGCGGGACGGCCGCTGTATAACCCGGAACTGGAGTTTGATACGGAGAATACCGATATCAATACGACAGTATTGCAGTACAGCCAGAAGATAGACAGCGGCGGACAGCGCAAGGCAAGAACAGGGGTTGCCGAAGCCGAACTGAAAGCCGCCCGCGCCGAGTTCGAGCTGGCCGAGTTATCGCTACTTCACGATTTGTTGACCGCACTGTCTGACCAGCAGTCAGGCAAAGAGATTGCAGCTCTCGCCGTTGAAGGACTGGAGCTAATGCGCGAGTTTGCCGATATTGCTAAGCGCCGCTACCAGGCAGGCGACCTCTCACAGGTAGAAACCAACCTCGCACAGCTGGCCTACAACGAAGCGATGATGGCACACGCACAGGCGCTGACAGCTTATACTGTTGCCCGGGAAAGGGTCATCGCCCTTTTCCCCACACCACCGGCTAAAACCAGCGTACTGCCAGAATCACTACCCTCGCCTGTCCTGCCAGCGGATATAGAAGCATTCGTCATTGAACTGCCAACTATTCGAAAATCAGCATCCAATATTGGTGCCTTGAGTGAGCGCGTGGCGCTTCGAAATAGTGAGCGCAGCTGGGAGCCAACGCTTGCCGTACGTGGTGGCAGGGAAAATGATAAATCCCTGGTTGGGCTGACATTGAGCCTGCCGCTCAAGATACGAAACGATCAGAAGGCTGAAGTACAAACAGCACGTCAGGAACTGGCACAGGCAGAACAAATACTTCGCCAGACGGAGCGCGACCTGAAGGCGCGGGTTTTGAGCAGCACGCAACGCTATCGCCTGCTGCGTTCGGCATTCGACGCCTGGAGGAAAAGCGGTCGTGGGCATATCGATAGCCAGCTCGCGCTGACCAAACGCCTGTGGCGCAGCGGCGATATGAGCACCACCGACTATCTCGTGCAGCTCAAGCAGGCACTGGATACGCAGGCTTCGGGAATCGAACTGCGCAACCAGATGTGGCGCAGCAGCTTCGAATGGATGAAAGATACAGCCATCATCGACGACTGGCTGAAAATTACGAACACAGGAATAGACAAATGATTATGCCTATAAAACCACTACACGTAGCACTTCTTATATCGATGGCGACTATGACTTACGCCTTCACGGTAGAGAGTAATCCCACCAATACGTCTTCTGCATCACCTGCTCATGAAGAACAGGGACACGATAAGGGCGGCGAACATGAAGAATCCGCTACGGTGCAGCTGACCCCCGAGCAGCTGAAGACAGCCGGCATAGAAGTGACCAGACTTGCACTGGGTAATGTCGCCGGGATATTAACCGCACCGGGTGAAATTATGCTGAATGACTATCGCACGGTAAAAATCACACCACGTATAGCCGCTCAGATCATAGAACGCCATGCCCGACTCGGTGATATCGTCGAGCAAGGCCAGCCTCTGGTGACCCTGTCCAGTGTAGAAATGGCACAGGCCGAAGGCGAACTGCTGGTTGCTGACCGCGAATGGCGGCGAGTTAAATCTCTTGGCCGCAAAGTCGTTTCGGAAAAACGCTATACCGAAGCCCGTGTCAGCAGGGATCAGGCAAGTGCAAAAGTCCGTGCCTATGGAATGTCACATGACGAAATAACCAACCTGCTTGATACAAAAAATAAAATTGCTGCAGACGGCACTTTCAGCTTGATTGCAACACTCAAGGGACGTGTCCTTGTGGATGATTTTGTTATCGGTGAACGAGTGGAACCTGGTCGTGAACTAATGGTTATTGCAGATGAATCCGTCATGTGGGTGGAAGCACGGGTACGCCCTGCCGATGCCGCCCGCATTAGTTCAGGTAATCCTGCCACTATTCAGGTTGGAAACAGGATATTCCAGGCCAAAGTCAGCCAGATCCACCATACCCTTGATGAAACTACTCGCACGCTGGCAGTGCGGCTGGATGTGGAAAATGATGACGATCAGCTTCACCCAGGCATGTTCGTCAATGTACGCATTCAGACCAATACGGTTATACGGGCACTTAGTGTGCCTGAGTCAGCTGTACTACGCAGCCCTGATGGTGACTGGCAGGTACTGGTGCAGCAGGATGAACCGGGTGAGTTCAAAGCAGTAGAAATTGAATTGAAATATGTCAGCGACGGTAAGGCTATCATCTCCGGTATCGAACCCGGCACTCCCGTGGTCACGCAAGGCGCTTTTTTTGTTCAGTCTGAGCTGGCAAAAAGTGGCTTCGAAATTCACAACCATTAGGAGGCCACCATGCTAAATAAAATTATTGATACTGCCGTCGGCAGTCGCCTGCTAGTGGTTATTGCTCTGGTTGCCATGGTATTTGGGGCCGTAATTATTCTGCCTAATCTCAATCTCGATGCCTTCCCTGATGTCACCAATATCCAGGTCACCGTCAATACGGAAGCACCTGGACTGGCCGCAGAAGAAGTTGAACAATTGATCACCTTCCCGATTGAAGCGGTGATGTATAGCCTGCCAGATGTCGAGGAGGTACGCTCAATTTCCAAGACGGGCTTATCAGGAATTACCGTTGTTTTCAAAGAAGGAACCGACATCTATTTTGCCCGTTCACTGGTATTCGAGCGTCTGCTATCGGCTCGCGAGCAAATACCGAGCGGTATAGGTACACCGGCCATGGGACCGAATACTTCCGGCCTTGGGCAGGTGTTCCAGTACATGATCCGCTCTAAAGAACCCGGAAGATATGACAGCCAGACATTGCGCAGTCTTAATGACTGGGTGGTCAAACTATTGATCATGCCTGTAGGGGGTGTCACCGAAGTGCTCTCTTTTGGCGGCGAGGTACGACAATATCAGGTTCAGCTGGATCCTCAGCGCCTGCTGAGCTTCGATCTCCAGCCACGCGAAGTGACTGAGGCCATTGAGGTCAACAATCGCAATGCCGGAGGCTGGTATATGGATCGGGGCGCCGAACAACTCGTCATTCGCGGTGTCGGCTGGATACGCCCGGGCCAGGATGGACTGCGTGATATCGGTAACATCCCGCTTAAAGACAAGAATGGTACCGTGGTACGGGTGAAAGATGTCGCGGCTGTTGAGTTTGGCGCTGAAATTCGCCAGGGGGCGGTCACCATGACCATGCGAGACAAAACCGGCTCTGCAAAACAACTCGGCGAAGTCGTCGTGGGTATAGTGATGAAACGTATGGGCGCGAATACCAAGGCCACTATTGATGGCATCAAGGATCGCTTGCCCGCTATTCAGCAGGCACTACCAGACGGCGTCATCATTGAACCATTCTATGACCAGTCCAAGCTGGTCGATAAAGCCGTCTCAACGGTAACCAAAGCACTACTGGAAGCCTTTGTACTGATTATCGTTGTACTGCTACTGTTTCTGATGAACATCCGTGCGACCCTGCTGGTGCTTCTGTCTATCCCGATATCCATTGGTATGGCACTGATGGCCATGGCTTACTGGGGGATATCGGCAAACCTGATGTCACTGGGTGGGCTGGCTATCGCTATTGGCATGATGGTCGATGGCTCGGTGGTAATGATGGAGCATATCTTCAGTCATCTGACGCATCCGGATGCCCAGCACAGAGAAGAACTACAGCAGGGTATTGATAGGGGCGACCCGCATCCCTATGACTCGGCGCATGATGATCACGGCATGGCACTGCGCATCAAGGAGTCGGCCAAAGAAGTCGGTAGACCAGTGTTTTTTGCTGTGCTTATCATTACCATTGTATTTGCACCGTTGTTCGCACTCGAAGGCGTGGAGGGTAAGCTATTCCAGCCGATGGCAATTTCCATCGTTCTGGCCATGATTGCCTCACTGCTGGTAGCCTTGATAGTCATACCGGCACTGGCAACCTTTGTTTTCAAAACAGGTATCAGGGAAAAAACCAGTCCGATTTTGAAACCAGTAGAAAAGCTGTATCGAGGATTATTGCAAAAATCACTGTCCCATCGGGCAGTAGTTGTGATAATAGCTCTCGGACTGTTTATTGCCTCGATCGCCCTGGTTCCTTTTCTGGGAACAGAGTTTGTACCGGAACTTGAAGAAGGTACCATCAATGTACGTGTGACGCTGGCCCCCTCCTCCAGCCTCAATACCGCCATGGAAGTAGCACAGGTACTCGAGAAACAGTTGCTGACATTTCCAGAGGTACTGTACGCCTCAAGTCGAGTCGGTCGTGCTGAAGTGGGTGGTGACCCTGAGCCTGTTTCCAATATCGAGATATTTATGGGTCTGAAACCGGTACCAGAATGGACATCAGCGAAAAACCGTAAGGAAATTCAGAAGCTGATGGAAGAAAAAATGTCCATCGTGCCCGGTCTACTGTTTACTTTCTCACAGCCTATCGCTACCCGTGTTGATGAACTGCTGTCGGGTGTTAAGGCTCAGCTTGCCATTAAACTATTTGGACCAGATCTGGCTGTACTGGTAGAAAAAGGCAAGGAGATTGATGCCCTGGTCAAGAAGATTGATGGCACCACCGGTGTGGCGCTGGAGCAAAGCGAAGGTGAAGCACAGTTGGTTGTACGACCGGATCGAGACAAGCTGGCGCGCTACGGCATTCCCGTAAATCAGGTCATCAGCCTGGTGTCTGATGCAATTGGCGGGCAGAAGGCCGGCCAGGTGATCCAGGGTAATGAGCGTTATGATATTTATGTCCGTCTGGCCAGGGAGCATCGTAACAGCATCGAAGCCATCAGTAACCTGATCCTGCAAGCCCCTGGCGGGGCATGGGTAAAGCTTAGTGATGTCGCCAGTGTCGGTATCGAATCCGGTCCGCCACAGATTCGCCGTGACGACGTACAACGCCGCGTGGTAATTCAGACCAATGTTGAAGGTCGCGACATGGGTGGGCTGGTAACAGAAATCGACCAACGCATCCGTGACGAAATCGACCTGCCTGCCGGTTACAGCATAGTCTACGGTGGCCAGTTCGAAAATCAGCAACGTGCACAACAGCGTTTGATGATCGTTGTGCCGCTATCACTCGGGCTGATCTTTCTGCTGTTATATTTCGCCTTTAACTCAGTCGGCCAGGCATTGCTGATCATGCTCAATGTACCGCTGGCATTGATAGGTGGAATCGCTGCCCTGTTCTTTTCTGGACAATATCTATCGGTACCGGGGTCCATCGGCTTCATCGCCCTTTTTGGCGTTGCCGTACTAAATGGCGTAGTAATGGTGAATGCTATCAACCAGCGTGTCGAAGGCTGGACGGGTCCGGTGGATAAAGCCATATTCAGTGGTGCACTGTCACGTTTGCGCCCTGTATTGATGACTGCTTCTATTGCAGCACTGGGGCTCATCCCCATGCTATTGGCCAGTGGTGTCGGTTCGGAAGTGCAGCGTCCGTTAGCAACGGTTGTGGTAGGTGGATTATTTTCTTCTACCTTGCTGACCCTGTTCGTTCTGCCAGTCCTCTATACACGTTTCTCAAAGGGTAAGATCGAAATGGATACCGGGCACGGTATTTAATGAACGAATACCAGGCAGCCATGGCAAGACTGTCTGATGTTCACAACCAGGAGGTAAAGAATGTCCTGTTCTGATTCTAACGAGAATTTCACTGGCCCCTGGTGGCGCTTCCCCCCTCTACGCAATGCCCTGATTGCAGGTCTGATCGCCCTGCCTGCATGGATACTCGCTCTTACAGGTCTCATTGATTCAACTTTCGAGAACATGCTCTACTGGATCGCCATTCCGATCGGTGCATGGTTCTGGGTACAGGAAGGTATTGAGACACTTTATGAAGAGCATGAAATCGGTATTTCCATCTTGATGATAGCGGCCACGACTGGCGCAGGGATCTTGGGCATGTGGGAAGAAGCAGCCGCTCTGGTCGTGCTGTATAGTGCTGCAGAAGGTGTTGAGGAATTTGCTTTTGCCCGAACACGCACGGCTATACGCGCCTTGCTGGACCTTGCACCAAAGGAAGCCAGGGTCATTCGAAATGATGAAGAACTGCTTATTCCGGCAGAAGAATTGAAAGTCGGCGACCTTTTTATTGTACGACCCGGTGAGTCGTTGCCAACAGACGGGAAAATAGTCAGCGGCACATCAAGTCTCGACGAATCACCTGTCACCGGCGAGTCTGTGCCTGTGGACAAAGGACCAGGAATGAAAGTCTTTGCTGCCAGCATAAACGGTCAGGGCGCACTAAGCATTGAGGCAAACAAAACCTTTGCGGATAACACCCTGTCACGCATCATCAAACTGGTTGAAGAAGCACAGGATCAGAAAGGTAGAGCTCAGCAGTGGATGGAAAAGTTCGGTCGGCGCTACAGTCCTGCCGTGCTTCTGGCATCTGCACTGATGGTATTGATACCCTGGCTCGCCTCCGCAGACATGCTCTTCTGGGCTGAGCGCGCCGTAGTCCTTCTGGTAGCCGCAGCTCCCTGTGCACTGATCATATCACTGCCAATCACCATGGCTGCAGGAATTGCCGGAGCTGGCAAACATGGGATTTTGATTAAGGGCGGCGCTCACCTGGAACATCTCGGTATTATCGATATTATTGCCTTCGACAAGACCGGCACCCTCACCTATGGCAAACCACGGGTAACGGATCTCATCAGCAGTGACGACAAGAATAATTCAAACCTAATCGCTCTGGCATACGGTATGGAACGCAATTCCGAACACCCACTGGCTCATGCTATCCGTAATTATGGCAATGACAGGGGAATAGCTCCTGTGAAAGTATCCGGCTTCTCGGCACTGACGGGATCGGGGATACAGGCGGACTGGAACGGCACGACCTGGTATATGGGAAAACCCGACCTGTTTCTCGAGATGGGACAGGATATCAGCCAGTTTGAAGATCAAATCAGCAGTCTTCAGAATGAAGGAAAAACTGTCGTACTGGTTGGATCAAAAACCGAACTTCAGGGTCTTATCGCCATGCAGGATATCTTGCGTGATAATGTTGCACAAGCCATACAGTCACTGCATAAGCAGGGTATCCGCACAGTCATGCTGACAGGTGATAACATCAGAACAGCAAAGAGAATTGCCGAGCAGGTTGGCGTCGACGATGTACGGGCTGATCTGAGGCCCGAAGACAAGGTCGATGCGATCAGGAAATTACTTACCCAGGGTAAGGTTCTAATGATTGGAGATGGCGTCAACGATGCCCCTGCCCTGGCTACAGCCACCTGTGGCGTCGCCATGGGTGCTGCTGGCACGGATGCCGCTATCGAGTCTGCCGATGTTGTGCTGATGGCAGATGACCTGAACAAACTTGTTGAAGTCATGCAGCTTGGCCGTAAAGCAAGGAAGGTCAGCAGGCAGAATATCATTTTTTCTATTACTGTTCTTGCCTTACTTATCCCGCTTGGCGTGACAGGCATGATCAGCATAGCCTTCACGGTGCTGGTCCATGAAGCGAGCGAGTTGCTTGCCGTTGCAAATGGCCTGCGTGCCGGAAAGATAACAGGGAAAATAGAAAACACCTGATAAAAATATCTTAGCCTGGTCGACAGTAGGAGTTCGCCCTCGACGCGATTATTTTTCGGCTAACAATACCTGTAAAATGGAATCGTGCCTGGGACAATACTCCTGCAACGGGTCATAGAATGAATAGTGCTAGCCAGAAATTAATGTCCCAACACCTTCATCAGAAAACACTTCCAGCAACAAAGCATGCTTTACCCTGCCATCAATAATATGTGCAGTCTTAACACCGGACTTTACGGCATCCAGTGCACAGGCAACCTTGGGCAACATACCACCGTGGATGACACCAGATTTCACCAGTTGATCAACTTCAGTGGCACTCAAACCCGTCACTACATCGCCGCTCTCGTCTAGTACACCGGTAGTGTTTGTCATCAGTATCAGCTTCTCTGCCATCAAAGTACGCGCAATAGTGCCGGCCACGATGTCAGCATTGATGTTGTAGGTCTGCCCTTCATTATCAGCACCGATAGGTGCTATAACGGGAATAAACTCACCTGACTCCAGCAGCTTTACAATTTCCGGGTCAACGCTTTCCACTTCACCAACATGACCAATGTCGATAATTTCGGGCGCACTGAGTGCAGGATCCGCGTCGCTTTCAAGCACCATCTTGCGGGCGTGTAACAAGCCGCCGTCTTTACCGGACAGACCCACTGCCTTACCACCGTGACGATTCAGCAGGGTAACGATCTCCTTGTTGACCAGACCACCAAGTACCATCTCAACCACATCCATGGTCTCACGGTCGGTTACCCTCATGCCTTTAATAAACTGGCTTTCCTTGCCGATTTTATCCAGCAGTTGATTAATCTGCGGTCCACCGCCATGCACAATAACCGGGTTGATACCCACCAGCTTCATCAGGACTATGTCACGCGCAAAACCTTCTTTCAGGCTTTCATCCACCATAGCATTACCGCCATACTTGACGACGATAGTCTTCTTCCGAAAACGCTTAAGATACGGCAATGCTTCAGCAAGTATGCCGGCTCTTTGCTGTGCTGATATGTTAGGTGTGTTCATATTGCTTTCCAGATGCCTGTTCCAGCCCCCGATTGTATTCGACTTGCTGACGAATTGCATAGCCTTGTTGCGCGGAATACAGACAAAAAAATAGCTGTCATACGGCAGCTAAAAGGGGAATAAACTTTACGATTGCTTTCTAATTTACATCGATAGAGATCTTCTTCGGTTTAACTTCTTCAACTTTTGGAAGCTCAAGTTCAAGAACACCATCCTTGTATCTTGCCTTGACATGGCTTTCATCTACATCTTTGCCAAGCCGAATGCTTCTAACATATTTACCATAACGACGTTCCTGTCGAAGTACACGACCATCATCTTCCTTCTCTTCATTTTCATATCGGGTCTCAGCATTAATAGTCAACACTCCGTCATTCATAGTGACATCGATATCTTCTTTCTTTACTCCGGGTATCTCTGCTCTGACCGTATAGCTATTGTCATTTTCATGCAGATCAATGGCCGGAACCAGACTGCCACCTGTTACATCACCCGGATTTGCTGAGTACGGCCTGTAGAAACCTTCAAACACATCATCCAGGCTATTATTAAAAAGACCCCAACCGATTTCACGACCAGGCTGTTGTACGATATTTTTCATATCACACCTCCGTTCATTTATTTAAATTTAGCATTTAGCTAGCAGATACTGCACCCCATACCAAAGACATGTGCAGTAGATCTGTTTCATATATGTGTATGGGTTTTTAATTTTCAAGGGGTGAAAATTTGGTATTTTTATTTTTATTTGTTGCGCTTGCACGCTGACAGCTTTTCGCCCTTCATGGATGAGTGACTTTTAGGATCAGTCTTCGCCTGTTCAAATCCGTTCCCGGCGGATTTAGTCTTTACTTGCCTCTTCAAAAAAACGTAAGCGAATTGATTTCTGTTCGACGGGTACAAATTCCACCTTGATGACCTGCTGACGGCCCAGTAACAGCGGTTCGAGTATTTCCATTTCAAGTGACTGTGGTGCCTCTATCACCAGGCGCGATGGCGCCGCTGCAGCGATATTACCAATGGCCTTTATCACGGGTTCGAACTTATCGGTATCAGTGCCTGGAAAATTGAGTTCTAGCGTCGGTGTTGCTTTCCTTGACGTATTGCTGGCTGTCTTTACCTCAGTTTCGGTCAGGCCGCTGATAGTGAAACCGGATTTGGTAAATAGGGGCTCGAGCGTCTTTTGTGTTACCCGGCTGGTGGAGCGAAATCTTACCTCACCTTTTTTCAGGCTAACATCGACCGATTCTTTTACAATACCCGGCAGCTTGTTGATATTTTTTCCAACACTGTAGGCGCAAAAGGCACAGACCATGCCTTTGACATCGGCCTCATACTGGTATTCCTTGCTCCATGCGGATGTACTCCAGATAATCAGTGGTAGTAACAGAATTAAAATGCGTTTCATAAGTATCCCCCTGTTTAAGGTTTAGGTTTCCATTTCTGGACTCGGTTATTCAGGAAATCAGTAACAAATATTGATCCGTCGGCACCCACGGCAACAGCGATGGCCTTTCGAAACTGCCCTTCGCCAGTACCTTTTTTGCCAAAGCTGCTAAGAAACTTTCCTTGCGGGGTGAATTTTTGCACCCGGTTATTATAAAAATCGGCAACCAGTATATTGCCCTGTGCGTCCAGCGTGATGCTGGTCACTGTCGCGAACCAGCCATTAAACGGGCCAAAGATATCCATGCCGAACGGCCCGCCCCATTTACGGACAAACTGTCCTTGTTCATCGAACACCTGAACCCGATCATTGTAGCCATCAGCCACATACACGGTGCCATCATCGGCTACGGCAACATCGGTGGGATAGTTAAACTCACCTGCCAGGATACCAATCTTGCCGGTATTGCCCCACTGCCTGATGAACTGACCATCACTCGAAAGCTGTTCGACACGCTGTCCATAAAAATCGGCCACATACAGATCACCATTTACGCCGACAGCGACGCCACCCGGTGCATTGAATTCTCCGGGGCCACTGCCACCTTTGCCAATGCTACGTAGCGGCGTGCCATCGAGACTAAAAACCTGAATCCGGTCATTAAAATAGTCGGCAACATAGAGTTCATTCTTCGCTATGGTCAGATTCATGGGCCGTCCGAGCTCACCCGGGCCATCACCTTTCTTGCCAAACTGGCGAATAAACCTGCCGTCGTAATCAAATACCTGAATGCGCGCATTTCTAGCATCGCTAACAAACACCTCGGTAGCCGTTGTGGCTATGCCGATGGGGTCATTAAACTGACCTGCGGCGCTACCCTTGCTGCCCCATGACAGGACATAGCTGTAACCTGGTCCCGTCGCGCTCGGGATCCACACCAACCAGACAATAAACACCAGACCAATGACAAAGGCGACCAGCCCGATGATTATTTTTTTAAGGAGTTTTAACATAGAGTCTATCCTATTGAGTTTTGTTTCCCTGATGGTGTTTTCTAGAAATTTACACGGACACTGAGACGGCCAATATAATCATTCTCCAGCGCCAGTCCGTTAAGGTCCTGTGAGACGGGGATTTGTATTGCCGCCTCTGTGATCCAGCGTCGGGTAACGTACTGAATACCCAGGCTCAGGAATAAGCGCGAGCCATTGAAGTTTTTGTCTGCAATACCATTGATTTTATTTACGTAATTCATTTATTTTCTCGTAAATGATCGGAGGCTCCTTAAACATCAAGCCAGATACGCAAAGGCAGTAGCAAATAGGCCGCTGCAAAGCCGATACCCCATAGGGTGACTGAACTCAAATAAATTCGCTTGTTCCACTTATGAGCAGTACCACATGCCTGGGCTAGTTCAGGTTCTATCGGACAGGCACGTCCAGGTCGAAACATCAGCCAGCCTGAAACCAGTAACATTAAACCGGAAAACAGGAAGACCCATATTTTGTACTGGCTAAGTGTGATCAAGAATGGAAATGTGCTGGTCATCGCTGCCACCGCAGCACCCATGCCAATCGTGACAAAGATGATTGGCAGTGCACAACAAATCAATGTCCCCGTTGTGGTGAACAGGGTGAAAATGGTGACGCCTTTTTCATTCATACCGGGCTTTTTCGCCATAGTTTCAGCATCCATTATGATTTCCCTACAAGATTTAAAGAGGGGACTTTTTCATGCTGCGATAGGTGAAACCGGCGTCCTTAAACAGTTTTTTCATTTGTTCTTCGGACAGCTCTTTGCCTTCAGCCATATTTACACTGACCAGACCTTTGTTGAGATCCACTTTGATGTCACTAACACCATCGACGGCCTTCAGTTTTTTCTCGATGCCATAGGCGCAGAAAGGACAGGCCAGTCCATCTACCCGCATCTCATAATGGGTACCTGCAGCAAAGGCGGCCTGCATGAGTATTAGGCCGAAGAGTCCTGCAATGATTTTCTTTTTCATCTGTATTTTTCCTGTATTTAAAAACTGTAATTAATGTGAATCCATAACTATAAGTGGTGACTTACAAATGCCACTCAAAGGTAAGTCTGGCACGGTAGTCAGATTTATTCTGTGTTCCATTCAGGTCATGGTAAACAGGGATTTGTACCCCGGCCTTGATAGCAAAAAAACGCTTGGTCCAGAAGATACCCGGTGAAATGAATACCTCTGTGCCGCCTGTGTTAGATAAGTCGTTTCCGCCTAGTTCAGCACGTTGACCAAACTCAGTATTGAGTTCCAGCAGCCAGACAGTGTCCGGCTCCAGATAGCCTGTTGGGTTAGGGCGTATGCCCCCGACCAGATCGAGCAAAAGCTTGTCGCCGCGGTTTATACCGAGATCATTGGTACCATTAAAGCGATAGCGGGCGCTGGCCCAGCGATACCATTTTCGACCTTCATAGCCGTAGGTGAGTCCCAGAATGGTATCCGTTGTACCTTTATCTAACGAGGGCGTTTTATTACCACTTGCTGTGTCAGTGAGTACTTTTAGTAAAACGGCTGCAGACTCCTGCAGGCCCAACGAATCTTTACGCCAGAAGCGGTATTTGGTAAAAATGGCGAAATCACCATTGCCATTGCTACTTTCGTAGCCTTTGTCTTTAAAAACATAGGGTAAATCGACACCGACAGCCCAGTCGCCTGTTATCCCATATTTTAAATTTAGCGCAAGAACCTGTTCTTTTTCATTGCCGGCTTTATCTGATTCCATTTCAGCAGCTACTTCAACGCCATTCTTGAACAATACATGGGGTCCAATACTGAAGATTGGGTCGTGTGCAAGGGCTGTGCTGCTCATCAGACCACTGATCACAATAGCAGCAAAGCCTTTTAACATATATCCTTTCATTTTTGTCTCTCTTGATCTATTACCCTGTACTGTGACAACCGGGACCCGGATCCCGGTTCCCGGTTCCCGATGAAAATGAAAAATTTCAATAGGAAAAATTCCAGTAATGAGAAGTCTACAACCTGGAGTTGACTCCAGGTCAAGGGGAATTTGAAAATAAATTCAGCGCGATCGGGGACAAACCACGGTCCTGTCTGATTCTCATCAATAACGGCTACGAATCCAGACTGTGTGAAAACTTAAAAAACACCTGCCTGATAGCCAGTACAGCTCCTGCAACAGCTCTTCAACCCTGTTTAGATGCGCGCTATTTATATCGGCCCTCTTTACAGAATAGTAATCACTCTTGAAATTGCCGATATGCGGCCTGGTAAGAAAAAGATACAGCGTGTATCTCGATAGAATATAGGCTGCTAAGCCCTGTATTGCCGATATTGCCAGATCAACTCAACATTGCGCGGTGCTTCTCGTTCAGGTCACCTGCTGGATTGAATACAATTCAGATACCCAGCACTATTTAGCAAAAATTATCTCAGTCCTTAACTGTTAATTTCCAGTCAAGTCTTGAGTTCGGTGTTATATATAACCAATCACCTTGCTGCCAGCTATTTAAATCTGCATAACCAATATCGTGTAACCTTGTCAAAATTATTTCTTTCTGATCTTTCCTGGCTATTAGCAACATAGGCACATCTTCTGAGGCCAATTCTTGCTCAAGACTATCTTCACCTTTGTGTGCCGATTGTTTTCTATCCAGATTTATTCGTTCAACTTCAGCTTTAAGGTAAAAACTCAATCCCCAGAAAGGCTTGATATCAACAAAATTAATTTCAGCCGGTGGCGGGTTAAATTTAGCAGCTATTGCCTGTGCAACAGGTCGTGAATCATATTTGTAAGGGATCACTGATAACACCCACTTGAGACCAGGAAGAAAGATCAACCAGGCTACAAAAGCATACTTTATTGACTTGCCTGGCTGCCAGCTGGACAGTAATTTTCCTACAACCAGGGCTAGTGCAGGAAATAATGGCAGGATATACAACGGTAGCCGGGATCTGGCCAGAAAAAAGATCGTCAGCGGAATAACTAGCCAGAGTATAAGGAATACAGTAAATGGATCCTCTTCCCGTTTTAATTTCCACCAGGATCTGGAGAAAATGGATTGCCTGCAATCTTTCACTGCACGCAACAAAGGAAGTGTCCACGGCAATGTGCCCAGAATTAAAGTTGGCCCATAAATAACAAACGCACCATACCACTGCGCATTTCGATGATGGACTCCGGTAGCAATCCGATTAATAAATTCATCATAGAAAAAATACGAAACCAGATCAGGCTGAGATATTATTATCGCAATATACCAGCCAAAACCAAATACAATAAAAATTACTATTCCCGCGATGCTAAAAAGTCCAGTAACAGCACGTCTACCCTCAATGAATACGACGAAAGCCAGGATTACAAGTAATGGCAACAGGCCTGGTGGACCTTTGGTAATAAATGCCATGCCAAAACCAAACCACATCAGCATAACAGGAAACTTTCGCCGTCGACTTCTATCCTTCCAGTACGCAACAAACCCGAATACTGCCAAAGTTTCCCAAAGTGTCAGTAGCGTATCTGTAGTGACGACGTTTGCCGCAAGAGATGGAAACAGGAAAGAAAGATAAATGAGCGGCGGTAACCAGGGTCTGGCTGGAGTAATCGTCCTGGCAAGTAAGAATAACAGAAGCACGGTGAAAGAAAACGCAATGGCATTTGGTAAACGTGCGCTCCACTCATTGAAACCGGTCATATTTAGTGCTGATGCAATTGCCCAGTAGGTGAAAGGGGGTTTTGCATAATGCTTCAGATCATCATTAAACGCAGGATGCAAATAATCTGCACTACGTATCATTTGACTGGCAATACCAGTATACCGGCCCTCATCTGGCTCCCAGAGACCTCTTGAGCCCTGAAAAAGCATGACAAAAGTAAACGCGCCAAGCAGGAATACAACTGGAAAAACGGTAGAGCGAGATGATTTCATATAATTAATCAAAGGTTTCTTAAAAGTAAATTTCTTCAAAAAACTATGGAGATGCGAGCCAGTACTGATCTGTCTAGAACACCAAACTCATCATAATTATCAGCACAACAAGAAATAGCACAGTCATACCCCCGCCTGCTTTCATAAAATCTACAACCCGATATCCGCCTGGTCCCATAATCAGGGCATTTACCTGATGTGTAGGAAGAAGGAATGAATTTGAAGTCGCAAGGGCTACGGTCAAGGCAAACACAGCCGGGCTGGCACCCGCTCCTATAGCAATATTGACAGCAAGAGGTACTAGCAAAACTGTTGCCCCGACATTCGACATGACCAGGGTGAAAAAAGTCGCCAGCACAGCTACTGAGGTCTGAATGACCCAAATGGGCATATGCCCAACTACTACAAGCACCTGATCTGCAATCCACTTTGCCGTACCGGTAGTCTCAACTGCCAGCCCTAAGGGTATAAGTGAAGCCAGCAGGAAAACCGTTTTCCAGCTCACTGCCTCATAGGCCTCTTCGATATTTAATACGCCCGAAAGAACCATTCCCATTGCGCCTGTCAACAATGCTACGGAAAGTCGTATATCCGTAAACAGAACTAAAGCCAGTGCAATGGAAAAGCTAATCGCGGCAGCTAATACTTTGTTCGGCCGTAATTCCTCACGCGGATATTCAGTAGTCACTACGACAAAGTTGCGATCCTTTTCTGTCCTTGCCAGCGTCTCCCAGGATGTATGTACTACAAGTGTGTCACCAGCCTGAAACGGTAAATTTCTTATATCGTCTCCCTCTCGCATCGTTTCACCGTTACGATGAAGTCCTATCATTGCCAGACCATAAGTCTTGCGCATCCAGATATCACGGGCACTTTTTCCTATCAGGCTGGAACCGGGGGGGATAACCACCTCGGCAATACCGGCTTTAGTGGCGGCTAGTGATTCAGAAAAGCTCCTCAGCCCTTTACGTTTTTTCAAACCGTATTTCTCTACGAAGTGCGTCAGATCGCCAGGATCCGCTATCACACCTAACACCATCCCTTTCCGTATCTCAGTATCGCGTGCATGGGCTCCGGGGCCAACTCTTGGTTCCTCACCGGGACGCTTACTGGCGATTATCCGCACCCGGTAAATTGTCTCTATATCATCCAGCTTTTTTCCAACCAGCTCACTGGCATCTGGAACCACCAGTTCGTTAAGCGTGTAATCTACGCCATAAACATCATGAAAATATCTCATCGGGTCAGTACCGCGAGTATTACTCTCACTTCTGGTTGCGGGTAATACGAAGCGGCCCGCGACTACAAAATAAATAATACCTGCTGTTATCAATACAATCCCTACCGGGGTAACTGAAAACAGGCCCCAGGTCTCCATCTGCTGTTCTGCTGGAAGTGCTTTGTTAGAGCTTAGAATCAGGTCATTCAACAGGATCAATGGGCTTGAACCCACCATAGTCATGGTACCACCAAGAATTGCAGTAAAACCCATAGGCATGAGCAAGCGCGACATAGGTAGTCCCGAGCGAGCAGATATTCTCGAAACTACCGGCAGGAAAAGCGCAGCAGCCCCAACATTCTGCATAAACGATGAGATCACCCCTACTGTGGCAGAAACAATTGGAATTATGCGCTTCTCTGTGGTGCCGCCATATTTGAGTATTAGTGCTGCCACCGTACCCATGATGCCTGTCCTATCGAGACCGGCTCCAATTATCATGACAGCAATGATGGACATTACTGCGTTTGAAGCGAAGCCATCAAACAGGTGCTTATTATCCACCAGACCCTGTTCCAAACCCATCAATGGTGCTAGGAACGTTGTCAGCCCCAACAGCACCATTATAGTTACTGCTGCAACATCAACTCCCACCACTTCAAACGCAAACAGATAGATCGTCAGCATCAGAATCGCGCTAATCCATGCAATCTCAGTTGTGGGCACTATGGTTGCCAGATACAGCGCAAGCCCTGCAAAGACTACTGCTGCAATAATTTGTTTTGGTGAAATAATCCCTGGATTTGCGATAGTTTGTTCTTCATCCGCAAGTTTGTTCATCCTTACTCTCTTCGATAATATTCATTCGTATCTGATTAATGCAACAAATCAGTCATTTCGGGCAATAACTGATTTACCAGATTATATTGGTACATACTTCTTCTCTGTAGCCCTCAGGCAACCGACTTTTTTTGCTGCTGGGTTTAGCAGCACTATTCATAAGCACAAAGGGAACAGGGATCCGTTTCCCCGTTTTGGTAACACCTCTTCTAAAAGCCCTCTTACGGCCACATCATCAGACATCGCTACCAGATAATTTATAGTGAATTGGCTCGTTGTATCGTACTCAAGGCGCGGAAATACTTCAACAGATAAGGGAATGAAATGCAGAGGAAAGGGGAAAGGGGAAAGACTGAAAATTAAGGATGCGGAAAGTAGGAGCGTCGCTCGGGACAGTGCTTATATGGACCCCTTCTGTTTTGCAAGAACAAAATAGCTGAAGAATCGACTGCACGCTTATATCCGGCCTCTACGTGGAGAATCATTTTCTCCGGGTCCTGATGAAATGTGCACATGCTCCACTGATCTCCTACACGGCCTCAAAGGCCCAGCGCCATTTCAGTTCGAAAAAGGACGAAAAATACGATCTAATTCAAGAAAGGAATAAAAAAGAAAACTAACCCGCCCATGACGAACGATAAATCACAAAATATAACGAGCTAAATCCTCATTCTCAACCAGATCCCCTACATGCTCATCCACATACGCAGCATCAATAATAACCGATTCACCCGCCTTGTCCGAGGCTTCAAATGAAACAACGTCCAGCAGTGCCTCCATTAGAGTATGTAAGCGGCGAGCGCCAATATTTTCGGTTCTTTCATTCACTTCAAAGGCAACTTCTGCAATTCGTTTTACGCCGTCTTCGGAAAATGACAGATCAAATTCTTCAGTTTTCATCAGGGCTGAATACTGTTCGGTCAGTGATGCATCCGGTTCAGTTAGTATTCTAGAAAAATCATCTGCGCTTAAGGCATCAAGTTCAACACGAATAGGTAACCTTCCCTGCAGTTCAGGGATAAGATCCGAAGGTTTAACGAGGTGGAAGGCACCGGAAGCTATGAACAGTATATGGTCTGTCTTTACCATGCCATATTTTGTGGACACGGTAGAACCCTCGACAAGTGGTAACAGATCACGCTGCACCCCTTCGCGTGAGACATCCGCGCCACTGGTTTCACTACGCCCTACTACTTTGTCTATTTCGTCAAGAAATACGATGCCGTTTTGTTCTACCAGATCAACTGCATTTATCTTGATGTCATCTTCATTTATCATGCTGGCAGCCTCCTCTTCAGTCAGCAACTTTAGCGCCTCCTTGACTCTTACCTTGCGTTTTTTGGTGTTTTTAGTACCCATGTTTTGAAACATACCCTGGATCTGGCTGGTCAGTTCTTCCATACCCTGCGGGCCGAGTATTTCTACTCCCTGAGTAAAAGCGCTGACTTCAATTTCTATCTCTTTGTCATCGAGTTTACCTTCGCGTAATTTCTTGCGAAATACCTGACGCGCGGCTCCGTCATCCTTTTTTTCTATGTCTTCAAATCCAGCATCACGTGCAGGCGGGATCAGGATATCGAGTACCTTTTCTTCCGCCGCATCCTCGGCCCTGGGTTTCAGCTTTTCTACCTGTTGTACACGCAACATCTTGACAGCCATGTCGACCAGGTCGCGAATAATCGAATCCACTTCTCTGCCAACGTAGCCTACTTCAGTAAATTTGGTGGCCTCTACTTTAATAAAAGGCGCATTGGCAAGCCGTGCAAGACGTCTGGCTATTTCTGTCTTGCCGACACCGGTAGGACCTATCATTAGAATATTTTTCGGTGTAATTTCCGTTCTGAGGTCGGTGTCGCTCACTTGTGATCGACGCCAGCGGTTGCGCAGTGCAATGGCAACAGCTCTCTTTGCTGAATCCTGTCCAATAATATGCTTATCCAGTTCATGGACTATTTCACGGGGGGTCATACTGGACATATCAGTATTCCAGGGTTTCTATCGCTAGGTTTGAATTGGTATAGATGCAGATGTCAGAGGCAATGACGAGGCTTTTCTTTACGATAGCTTTTGCATCCAGATCGGTATTTGCAGCTAGTGCCAGCGCTGCGGACTTTGCGAAGTCACCGCCGGAACCAATAGCCATGATACCCTGCTCGGGCTCAATGACATCGCCATTACCCGAGATGATTAACGAAGCATCTTTATCTGCCACGGCAAGCAATGCCTCAAGACGGCGTAACATACGGTCTGTGCGCCAGTCTTTTGCCAGCTCAACGGCTGAGCGTACAAGGTGCCCCTGATGTTTCTCGAGCTTGGCTTCAAAACGTTCAAACAAGGTAAAGGCATCTGCAGTACCCCCGGCAAAACCTGCAATCACCTGTTCTCTGTACAGACGTCGTACCTTCTTCGCATTTCCTTTCATGACAGTGTTGCCAAGTGAGACCTGGCCATCACCGCCTATAACGACAGTATTGCCCCGTCGTACTGAAAGAATAGTCGTACCACGATATTGCTGCATGGGAGTTTCCGCTAAGCTGAAGTGGGTGATGGAACAGGCTTACTAATCCGAACATTGTTTAGCTAACATTCGGGCTAGTATATGGTGATTACTTGACCACTTTCAAGCGAGGCTTTTCCTGTTTCTTTGTAACCTGCCTGGACACAGGGTTAATCTCATCATTATCACCATCAGGTTCCGGTGTGCCACCCTCTTCATGAAAGTAAATACCCTGACCGTTTTCCCGAGCATAAATTGCCAGCACAGCATTAACAGGCACCTCTATATTCATTGACTTACCGGAGAAACGAGCACTGAAAAGTATCCATTCATTGCCCAGTTTTAAACCCTGTACGGCAGAGAGACTGATGTTCAGAATTATCTGGCCATCATTGATAAATTGTGTGGGAACAACCACACCCTCTTCGAGGGCGTTAACCAGTAAATGAGGCGTCAGGTCGTTTTCGCAGGCCCATTCGCTGATTGCCCGAATCAGATACGGACGGGTGGTAGTCATGGGTACCGGTCAGCCTGATCAGGCTGACTTTTTCTGACGCAGACCCCGTTCGATTTCGCTCAGACTCTGCTGGAAAGCACGGCGACTGAACAGACGATGAGCGTATTCACTAACCGACTTTGCCTGTGGGGGCATCTCTACACCACAACTGGGTAAACGCCATAGTAGTGCTGCCATATAGCAGTCTACAAGGCTGAAATCCTCACCAAGCAAATACGCCTGTACAGCAAAAACAGGAGAAAGGGCGGTTAGGCCATCGCGGATAGCCATGCGGGCTTCGGTAGCTTTTTTAACATCTTTACCTATACAAGTCGGTAACAGCCGAGTCCAGTCACGGTAGATACGCCTTACCATCAATCGTGCACGGGCACGACTGACAGGATCTACTGGCATCAGCGGAGGATGCGGCAGACGTTCGTCCAGGTATTCATTAATTAATGTGGAACTGTATAGCACCAGCTCTCTATCAATAAGGGTTGGTGTTTCATTGTAAGGATTGAGGTCTGCCAGAACCTCTGATATTTCACTCGAATCCACATACTCAATTTTGCAATCAACGTCTTTTTCAAACAATACAATTCGAGAAGCATGGCTGTAGGTGCAGTCATAACCTGAGTAGAGCGTCATGATAGGCTTTCTTGCTGGTGAAGACATGTTCATATTAATTTTTTTCCTGCGTAGTAGATCTAGGGAGCCTCTGATTATGCTGTCGAAAGTATACCACCGAAAACACGGACGGGGGCTTACCGCCCCCGTACTGATATTCAGATGTTGGTAGAATCAGTGAACATCCTTCCAGTATTCCTTTTTCAACAGGTAGGCAAAGACCAGGAAAATTGCCAGAAAAATGAGAACATATACACCCAGCTTATATCTTATCAATTGCACGGGTTCGCTCATGTAAACCAGAAAGTTGGTTAAATCACGAGCCACCGTGTCATACTCTTCTTCATTCAATGAACCCGGCTTGACCATTTCAAAACGCTCAAATATTTTCACGCCGTCCTCATTTTTCTTGAAAATAGCGTGACGAGCACCCTGCAGTTTGTACAAAACATGTGGCATGGCCACATTATCAAACAGAACGTTGTTCCAGCCTGATGGAGAACTGTCATCGAGATAGAAACTGCGTAGATAAGTATAAATCCATTCAGGACCACGTGAGCGTCCAACCAAAGACAAATCAGGTGGTACCGTGCCAAACCACTTCTTGGCATCCTCGGCCGACATGGTTGCAATCATCAATTCACCAATCCGATCAGTAGTAAACAACATGTTGTCTTTTACCACCTTTTCGGGAATCTGAAGATCCTTTGCCATGCGGTTATAACGCATAAAAGCCGCACTGTGGCAAGACAGACAGTAATCAACGACCACCCGCAGAGCGGGTGGTATGATGAAAGCCCCTGGAAGGGGCTATTGTTAAACTCCTATTAATCTTATTTGCTCCTGGCGTTTCTCTTCCTGTTCCTGATTCTTAATGTAGGTGCGAATCGTCTCTTCATCTAATCCCACTGTACTGACACAGTAGCCTCGGACCCAAAAATGCCTGCCTGTGAAGTTCCGCTTCACCTGCAAATATTCTCTGAATATCCGTATCGCCGATTTCCCTTTCAGAAACCCTATCGTATTGGCCACACTATACTTTGGTGGGATCATCAACAGCATATGCACATGATCACCCATCGCATGGCCTTCTACCAGTTCAATACCATTCTGACGACACAGATCTCGAAAAATACCTCCAATATCCTTTCTTAATACCCCATATATCGACTTCTTACGATATTTAGGAACAAACACTACGTGATATCTGCAATAATGTTTAACGTGAGCTTGGCGCTGCCACTCTCTCATAATGGCCTCCTATAGAACTTGCCGGTTCAATGAGAGGCCATTATCTTCTCTGCACGGCGCAACGGCAGAGCCTTTTCGTGTCTCACCGCCTGAGGCGGTGGTTTACCTAGATGTAATTAACGTACGTCAGGCGTCAGCGTATTATAACTCTTTAAGAGGTTGGGTTTCTTGATTTAATCCCTAAAATAAATATTTTTCTGTTGAAAGAGGTTAGGTACATCCATGCAAGCATTCGTCAAAACCATTGTGGTTACCCTGTTTGTGGCCGCTTTTTTTACTTACTTCTTCACCAACTTCAGCGTATTTACAACACAGGAAGACAGCAAGCAGCCTTTTTTTCAAATCGCTGAAGCAAAACCTCCAGCGGGTTCCGGCCCCGTTTCCTACTCATCAGCAGTCAAGGCCGCCTCTCCCGCTGTGGTAAACATCAACACAGAAAAAGTTGTTACTGTTCGCAGTCACCCCTACTTCAATGATCCCGTGTTTAAACAAATGTTTGGTAATTTGATAGTCGACGGTTCTATAGCACGCAAGCGCATCGAAAACAGTCTGGGTTCTGGTGTGATTATCAATCCGGATGGCTATGTACTGACAAACAACCATGTCATACAGGGTGCCGACACTATCCAGGTCTCTCTAAAAGATGGTCGCAGCAGTACTGCAAAAGTAATCGGCACTGATCCGGAAACAGATATTGCCTTATTGAAGATCGATCTCGACAATCTGCCGGTAATTATTATTGGTGATTCTGAACAGCTGGAAATTGGTGATGTGGTACTGGCCATAGGCAACCCGTTTGGTGTCGGTCAGACAGTGACTATGGGCATAGTCAGCGCTACAGGACGCACCCGGCTTGGCATCAACACGTTCGAAAATTTTATCCAGACCGATGCCGCCATCAACCCCGGTAACTCCGGTGGTGCACTGGTCGATGCATATGGCAAACTGATAGGAATCAATACCGCTATATTCTCGCGTAGCGGCGGATCACAGGGGATTGGCTTCGCCATCCCTAGCAAGATGGCCAAAAATATCATGGAACAACTAATAAAATACGGTCACGCAGTACGTGGATGGCTGGGCTTCGAAGGTCATGCATTAACCCCAAGACTGGCAGAATCCCTGCAGTTAGAAACCACTGAAGGTATCATCATTACAGCAATCGTTCGTAACGGACCCGCCCATAAAGCTGGACTGGAGCCGGGCGACGTCATCGCCGGTATTGACGGTAAAAAAGTCAAAAGCGGCCAGGATGCACTGGCAGTTATTTCAGGCAAAAAACCCGGTGAAAAGGTAACCCTGATAATCAAAAGAAACGGCAGACGGTATACTGTTACAGCAACAACCATTGCCAGACCACCACAGGCCATCAGCGAAGTAACACAATAAATACTTAAGGAACCTCTGATTAATTATTATAACCGCAGACGATCAGTAACCGTCTTACTTTCGGGATATGGTATTCTCACATTTTTTATTTCTAACAAAAAGGTAAACGACACATGTCTGAAAAAATAACCGACTCCGGTCTAAAATATGACGACATCACTGAAGGTGATGGCGATATTGCTACAGCAGGACAGATGGTCACCGTCCATTATACCGGCTGGCTAACAGACGGCAATAAATTCGATTCCAGCAAGGATCGGAACGACCCATTTAAATTCAAGCTCGGTGCCGGGAATGTCATACGTGGCTGGGATGAAGGCGTTGTCGGAATGAAAATAGGTGGTACACGCAAACTCACTATCCCGGCAAATCTTGGTTATGGCACACAGGGAGCCGGCGGCGTTATCCCACCGAATGCGACGCTGGTGTTTGAGGTAGAGTTACTGGGGATAAACTAAGGAACCTCTGATCAATTCATGAACTCGTATCTTACGCCTAAAATATCCAGTTTTTTCGTTGCAAACCTTCGCAATAGATAGCTATTACGTGTGATTTGCGCCTCAAACCTGAATATTTTAGATCGCAATCTACTTCGTCCAGAATTAATCAGAGGTTCCCTAAGATTTTTTAAATTCGGGTAGTACAAAAGTGCCGGATTTAATTATTGTAGGTACGAATTCATTCGGACAAAATCTGTGTGAATTCGCACCTACAACATTGCTTCAGCTTGATTTGAGATACAAGCGTCATTTCTGGTTTTGACAACCTTTCCTCTTTCCTCTGCCTTTAACCTGCCGCCACTTTCGGCAAATTATGCAACGCCCGTTCTATCTCAGCTTCGGGGTATTCATAATCCACCAGCTCGTTAGCAAAGTATTGGTCATACGAGGCCATATCAAAATGGCCATGACCTGACAGGTTAAAAAACAGCGTCTTTTCTTCCGCGCTCTCCTTACAACGCAGGGCTTCATCAATGACGGCTCTAATTGCGTGGTTTGATTCAGGAGCCGCCACTATGCCTTCAGAGCGAGCGAACGTCACACCTGCTTCAAAAGTGGCGATCTGTGGCACGGCTACTGCCTCGATCAAACCTTCCTTATACATTTGAGACACCAGGGTGGAATCACCATGATAGCGCAGCCCACCCGCATGAATACTCGGTGGGATAAAATCATGACCCAATGTGTACTGTAACAGTAGCGGTGTCATGCCCAGGGTATCACCAAAGTCATAGGCATAGTGGCCACGTGTCAGTGTCGGGCAGGATGTCGGTTCGACAGCGACCAGCCGTATATTTTTACCTGCCGCATTATCAGCGAAGAACGGGAAGGCAACACCGCCGAAGTTCGATCCACCACCACATGGCGCAAAGACCATATCCGGGTATTCACCAATCTTTGCAAACTGCTTCTGCGCTTCCTGACCGATGACTGTCTGGTGAAGTAATACATGGTTGAGCACAGAACCCAATGCATAGTTGGTATCGTCACGGGATGCCGCTTCTTCTATCGCTTCTGATATGGCGATTCCCAATGAACCGGGTGAATCGGGATCACTGGCCAGTATACTGCGCCCGGCATTGGTAATATCCGTCGGGCTAGCGAATACGTCCGCTCCCCATGTCTGCATCATGGAACGACGAGAGGGTTTCTGATCATAGCTGACTTTGACCATGAAGACGCGTACATTGATACCGAACATCTGCCCTGCAAGTGCCAATGCGCATCCCCATTGGCCAGCCCCGGTCTCGGTGGTCAATTTGGTAATGCCTGCCTGCTTGTTATAATAGGCCTGTGCCACCGCTGTATTCGGCTTATGCGACCCTGCCGGACTGACACCTTCATACTTGTAGAAAATCTTTGCCGGCGTACCGAGTGCCTTTTCCAGTCTGTGCGCCCTGTACAGAGGAGAAGGACGCCACAGCTGATAGATCTCCCGCACTTCTTCAGGAATTTCGATCCAGCGTTCTGCAGACACTTCTTGTTCAATCAATGCCATAGGGAACAGTGGGGCCAGTGCCTCCGGACCGATGGGCTGTCCATCCGGCCCCAGCGGGGGTGCCGGTGGGTTCGGGAAATCACTCACGACGTTATACCAATGAGTAGGTATTTCTGACTCGTCAAGCATTACTTTAGTTTGTGTCATTGTTAACTCCCCTTATTGTGTTCTTTTTTATATTACCAATTTTACCCTAGAAATAATTTATAAGCTGGATTATCCGTCTCTTCAATATAAGAATATCCAAGCTCCTTAAGGAACAACTGAAATGCCTTTTTCTCTTTAGGCGGCACTTGCATACCAACTAAAACGCGACCAAAATCATCACCGTGATTGCGATAGTGGAACAAACTTATATTCCAGGTTTTGCCCATTTTACTTAGAAAACCCAACAGGGCACCAGGACGTTCCGGAAAACGGAAACGGAACAGCCGCTCATTATTGGCATGGCCAGCATGGCCACCGACAAGATGGCGCATGTGCATTTTCGCCATCTCATTATCGCTCATATCAATCGCCTCGTAGCCTTTGCTGTGTAACTTTTCCAATAGACCAACCAGCTCTTCGGGGTCCTGCACCTGCAAGCCAACGAAAACATGGGCCTTATCTGCACTGCTGTAACGGTAGTTAAATTCGGTGATCCCGCGCCTGCCGAGTACTGAACAGAAAGTTCGAAAACTACCCGGCCGCTCGGGAATAGTAACAGCAATAATTCCTTCTCGGCGCTCACCGATTTCTGCGCGCTCCGCAACATGACGCAGCCGGTCAAAATTCATATTGGCACCGGATGTCACTGCCACCAGATCAAGGCCCGTTAAATTATGCTCGGCAACATATTTTTTTATCCCTGCGACAGCCAATGCACCGGCCGGTTCAGTGATTGATCGGGTGTCTTCAAAGATATCCTTGATGGCGGCGCAAATCTGATCTGTACTAACAGTGATTACTTCATCAACAAAATCTCGTGCCAGTTTGAATGTTTCCCTGCCAACCTGCTTAACTGCCACACCGTCAGCAAATATCCCGACTTCTTTCAATCTCACACGACGGCCCGCTTCCAGTGACTGCTTCATTGCATCCGCATCCTCCGGTTCCACACCTATGACCTTTATATCAGGGCATAGCATTTTGACGTAGACCGCTATACCAGCAATCAACCCACCGCCACCCACAGGCACAAAGATCATATCGGGCAGTGATTTATGCTGCTTGAGGATTTCAAAACCGATGGTTCCCTGGCCTGCTATCACATACGGGTCATCATACGGGTGGATAAATACACCCCCTTTTTCCTTGCAATAGCGTATCGCTGCCTGGTAAGCGTCATCATAGCTGTCTCCGATCAGTTTTGTAGTGGCACCATAGCCACGAACCGCATTAACCTTAATCCTCGGGGTCGTATCTGGCATGAAAATGGTTGCCTTGATACCCAGTTTGCGCGCAGCTAGCGCAACCCCCTGGGCATGGTTTCCGGCTGAAGCCGCTACGACGCCACTTTTCATTTCTGCTTGCGTAAGATTTGCCATCTTGTTGTAGGCACCACGCAATTTAAACGAAAAAACTGCCTGCAAATCCTCGCGTTTTAAAAAAATCCGGTTCTGCAGACGCTCGCTGAGGGTCTTCGCAACTTCTAGTGGTGTTTCTTTCGCTACATCATATATCTGCGCGGTCAATATCCTACGCAGATATCTTTCCGGCACACTCATCCGTTTCTTTTGCTCACAATTCATAATTTTTCTTTTCCGCCTGCCCGCAACGAGTTATCCTAATCAGCTTTCAGTAGTTTAATAGAAGCGCCCATATGAATAGTATCAGAAATCAGGAGAACCTGAATGTCTCAGGATGAATTGAAAAAGGCTTCAGCTGAAGCCGCTCTGGAATATGTTAAATCCGGTATGATAGTTGGTGTCGGTACAGGATCTACAGCAAATTATTTTATTGATGGCCTGGCCAGAATTAAAGGCAAGCTGGACGGTACCGTCGCGAGCTCCGAAGCCTCAGCTGAGCGATTGCGTGGGCATGGCATACCCGTAATGGATTTGAATAGTGCTGGCGAACTGCAGTTATATATAGATGGTGCAGATGAAACCACACGTTACCTGCATTTAATAAAAGGTGGTGGTGGCGCATTGACACGTGAAAAAATTGTCGCGGCTGCAAGTGAAAAATTTGTCTGTATCGCCGATGATTCAAAATTGGTCGACGTACTGGGTAGTTTCCCGTTGCCTGTCGAAGTTATTCCAATGGCACGTAGCTATGTCGCTCGTGAAATCGTTAAACTGGGTGGGCAGCCTGTATTACGAGAAGGTTTTACCACCGATAATGGCAATGTTATTCTCGATATAAATAATATGAGCATCATCGACCCGGTAGACCTGGAAACAAAACTTGACCACATTACAGGAATAGTTACAAATGGTCTGTTCGCAAGGCGGGGGGCTGATATTCTTTTGATGGCCACGAGTAATGGTGTTGAAGTAATTGAAGCCTGAAGGGTAATTACAAACACAATATTTTTAATAAAAATCCTTCCACCACAGAGGACACAGGGAGAACAGGGGAAAGAAAAGATTTAGCCGGGAGCCTGTCGGACTTAGGTCCGACAAGCTTCTAATGACTATAGGGCACTCTATTAATCCATGAATATTCATCTTCCATCCCAAATCGTCCCTCTCTGCGTTAAGAATCTTCGCAATAGCTAGCTATTACGTGCGATCCTTGCCTTGATATGAACAATTTTGAATGCAATCTGATCTATCCAGAATTAATAGAGGCGCCCTATAATTTACGAATTTTTTTAAAACAACTACGCACTACTGTGCAGTTTCTGTACGCCTGAAAACCAAATCCCAAACACCATGACCGAGACGAATCCCTCTTTGTTCATATTTCGTCAAAGGCCGACTACCAGGACGCTCAACAAAACCATTTTCCTCGCCGCTATTCTCTAATAAAGGTTCCGATGATAGAACCTCCAGCATCTGCCGTGCATAGTCCTCCCAGTCAGTTGCCAGATGAAGCATTCCACCTGACTGCAGCCTTGATGCCGCCATATGGACAAAATCAGCCTGTATCAAGCGGCGTTTGTTATGCTTTCTCTTATGCCATGGGTCAGGGAAAAATATCGAAATTCCCGCCAAACTATCCCGCGGTATATTTTTCTGAAATATTACATCGCCATCTTCACAGATTACCCGGACATTTTTCAGTCCAGCTTCATACATTTCATGCATTATCCGCCCGACACCGGGGCGGTGGACTTCAATACCAATATAATCATTTTCTGGATGACGTGTCGCAAGTGTCTTTAACACCCGGCCATCACCGAAACCCAGTTCAAGAAAAACCTTTGATTCCCGACCGAACATTTTGCTGAAATCCCAGCAGCCCAACACCTCATCTATACCGTAAACAGGCCACAACGACTCAAACGCAGATCGTTGTGCATGCGTAAACCTCCCTTCTCGCCGAACATAGCTGCGTATCTTTGTTTGCCGATTATTATAGTTTTGTTGCTCTTTCTCTGTCACAGATATAACCTTGCTTATCTTATGAATGGCCATTCTAACATTGTAGGAGTGCCGCCCTCGGCGTGATTTTACAATAAATAAAAAATTATTCGCCGCGAGGCGTTCCTTTAAAAGCAGAGGAAAGGGGAAAGATGAAAGAGGGTTACGATTATAACTTTCCTTTCCCCTTTAACCTGAAGTTAATTTGAAACTGATCTCCACACTCAACGACTCAAATGGCATAAACTCGTCTATGAGGTAAGAGAAAACAAAAAGGACAAAAAATATTCGAGAAATTAAAAATGGGCATCAGCAACTGGACACGCAACAAATTAATCGGCTGGTTAAGTCATGAATCGGAGCACCCGGCTGATCTCCTGAGTGACTTCAATCTTCTATCTGATGAAATCAAGGTTGGTGACATCCTGCTGGTGGAAGGTCAGAGTCAGATCAGTCGCATCATCAAATCTGTTACCCAGAGTCGCTGGTCACATGCAGCAATTTATATTGGTCGCATACGTGACAATTCGATTCCAGCTTTACGTAACCGTACCAGCGAGTACTTTGGCGGCCCAGATGACACACCATTGCTTATCGAAGCAATTCTCGGTAAGGGCACCATACTCACACCATTGGAAGATTACCGCAGCTTTCGTGTTCGTCTTTGCCGCCCGAATGAACTCTCTCTGGAAGACCGCAGTATGGTCATCTCCTATGTAATAGAAAAGCTGGGTACAGATTATGATCTACGGCAGGTCATTGACCTGGCCAGGTTTATGTTTCCCTACGGCATCCTGCCCAGACGCTGGCGTACAAGCCTGTTCCATCATAATGCTGGACCTGAGACACGCACGGTATGCTCCACCCTGATTGCGGAGGCCTTCCAGAACGTCGAGTATCCAATATTGCCTGTTTTGCTTGTAAACGACTTAGGTTACAAGTCTCTGTATCGTCGTAATCCGCGATTGTACTCACCTCTGGACTTTGACCTTTCACCGTGGTTCGACATCATGAAGTTTCCGTTGCAAAGCTTTGATGACCAGGCAAGTTACAGCAAGATGCCGTGGAAAGAGGGCACCAGGACGAAGGACTAAAGACGAAAGGCCACAGTTGCACAGGCCAGGTTTTGACTTTCCTTTCATCTTACGTCCTTCGTCTTTAGTCCCTCGTCCTTCGTCTGATCTTCAGAACAATTTGCATATTTTGCTGTCGAAGGGTATAGAATGAAGAATAAATAAAAGGAGGTCCGCATGTTGTGGTGGTTAACTTCTATAGCCTTAATTCTTACGCTAGCATATCTGTGTTCACCGGCTCGGATCTGGGTACCTGTTCTGGCACTATGGATACTCTTTTTGTCATTTTTCGGTGCGCTAAGCACACCTGCTGCCCTACTTAATCTGCTACTCCTCGGGATCATCGCCTCACCTTTATTTTTACATGACCTGCGCCGCTCATTAATCAGCGACAAATTACTTGCTCTGTTTCGAAAACTATTACCAGAAATGTCCGAAACTGAGCGGATTGCACTGGAAGCAGGGACAGTCTGGTGGGATGTCGAACTATTTTCAGGCAAGCCCAACTGGGAACGCCTGCAATCGGCTCCACCTGCTCGCCTCAATGCTGACGAACAGGCCTTTATCGATGGTCCTGTGGAAGAGCTGTGTGAGCTAATCAATGACTGGGAAATTACCGAAAAGGAAAAAGACCTGCCGGCTGAAGTCTGGGCCTATCTGCGCAAACAGCGTTTTTTTGGCATGATCATTCCCAAACAATACGGCGGCCTTGAATTTACCGCCTACGGCCATTCCTGCGTCATCGCTAAAATCTCCAGTCGCAGCATCACTGCTGCAGTGACAACCATGGTTCCTAATTCACTGGGTCCCGCTGAACTTTTGCTGCAATACGGTACGGACGAACAGAAAGACTATTATCTGCCACGTCTGGCAGTCGGTGATGAAATACCCTGCTTCGCATTGACGGCACCGGAAGCTGGCTCTGATGCCGCTGCCATGACTGACTATGGAATAGTCTGTCGCGGAGAACATGACGGGAAAAAGGATGTGCTGGGTATTCGTCTGAACTGGAACAAGCGTTATATCACACTGGGCCCGGTTGCTACCATACTCGGTCTTGCCTTCAAGCTCTATGACCCTGACCATCTAATTGGTGATGATGAATCACGAGGGATTACGCTTGCCCTGATTCCAACCGATACCAAAGGCGTCACTATCGGTAAACGACATAATCCACTGAATGTTCCTTTTCAGAACGGCCCCAACTCGGGCAAGGATGTCTTTATACCTGTAGACTGGATCATTGGAGGTAAAAGTGGAATTGGGCAGGGCTGGCGTATGTTGATGGAGCGTCTGGCGGTCGGCCGCTCGATTTCCCTGCCTGCTCTCAGTGCCGGTGCGGGCAAGTTAGTGTCAGCAACGACCGGCGCCTACTCACGTATCCGCCACCAGTTCCGAATACCTATCGGTCATTTCGAAGGTGTCGAAGAGGCCCTTTCTAAAATTGCCGGCTACACCTATATCATGGAGGCAACACGCCGCCTCACCTGTGTCGCGGTTGATATAGGCGAAAAACCTTCGGTGCTGTCGGCAATCGCGAAGTACAACCTGACTGAGATGATGCGCAAGACCATCAATCACGCCATGGACGTACAGGGCGGCAGTGGCATATGCCTCGGTCCACGCAATCTGGTCGGGAATGCCTATCAGGGTGTTCCAGTAGGGATCACGGTTGAAGGGGCAAACATCCTTACCCGCACCATGATAGTCTTCGGTCAGGGTGCTGTACGCTGCCATCCATACCTGTTAAAAGAAATGCATGCAGCACAGGACAAAGACAACCCACAAAGCAGTAAGGATTTCGATGAGGCGCTGTTTGGTCACATCGGCTGGTCCATCAGCAATATGGCTCGCAGTCTGGTGCTGGCATTGACGGATGCGCGAATAATTGCCGCTCCTGGCAGTCCCGCCCGCCGCTATTACCAGCAAATCTCCAGGATGAGCGCCTGTTTTGCTGTTGCCGCTGATACATCAGCGATGCTTCTTGGTGCTAGCCTGAAACGACGTGAGGCCTTATCCGGTCGACTGGCAGATGCCTTGAGTCATCTCTATCTTGGCTCTGCAGTATTGAAATATTTTCTGGATAGTGGTGAGAAAAAAGCAGACAGGGTGCTAGTAGACTGGTCCAGCCAGTACTGCCTGTACCAGGTACAGGAAGCACTGCTAGAACTCTATCGCAACCTGCCGGTCAAGGCAGTTGGCTGGACGCTGAGACTGCTCACCTTCCCGCTGGGCAGACGCTTCCAACTACCGAACGACAGACTTAACCACCGTGTTGCCCGTCTACTGCAACAACCCTCTGAGGCGCGTGATCGTCTAATCTCTGGCATCTTCATCAGCACCGACCCGCAAGAAGCTACTGGACGACTGGAAGATGCCCTGCATCAGTTAGTGAATACTGCTGACATAGACAAACGTTTGCAGGAGGCCCTACGTGGTCAGCTTAGCGACATCGCCACGGATGCTGACAAGATAAATGCAGGCATTGAGCAGGAAATTATTACTACCGAGGAGGGCAATCAACTTCTCAGCGCCTGGGCGGCAAGACGCGAGTGTATTCAGGTGGATTCGTTCGAACCAGCGAAAGGAGCGATTGAGAATGCCAGAGGGAAGAAGAGAGTTAAAAGAAGGAAGAGGGTGGTGAAAAGCAGGAAGAAAGCGATTAAAAGTAAAAAGGTAAAAAGTTAAAGGAAAGACAAAAGACAAAAGACAAATAAACTACCCCGCAGCAAGCTGACGGGGTATTAAATGTAGGTGCGAATTCATTCGCACAGCGATGCCAATGTTTATGCACATTGTGCGAATGAATTCGCACCTACAGTTTTCGTGGCAAGCCACGGGGAATTATGCCCATAGGGATTAAAATTTTCCTTGAAACTTGGAACCTGGAACTTGGAACTAATATAAAATGATCAAAGGTAAGCCAGTCTATATTGTTGACGGAACGCGCAGTCCGTTTCTCAAAGCTCGTGGTAAGCCCGGGCCGTTTAATGCGGCTGATCTGGCAGTGGCAACAGGAAAACCCCTGCTCAATCGGTTACCCTTTTCAGCTGACGTGATCGACGAAGTCATTGTCGGTTGTGTTATGCCTGGGCCGCATGAAGTCAATATTGCTCGCATCATCGCCTTGCGGCTGGGCTGTGGCAATGAAACCCCTGCCTGGACAGTACAACGAAATTGTGCTTCCGGTATGCAGGCGCTGGATTCTGCTGCACGCAATATTTCCCAGGGTGATGCCGACCTGATTTTGGCCGGTGGTGTTGAAGTAATGAGCCACGCACCCATTCTGTTAAATGAGCAAATGACGATCTGGCTGGCCGAATTTAGTCGGGCTCGCACACCATTAAAAAAACTTGCTGCACTTGGCCGTCTGCGTCCTGCATATCTTAAACCTGTCATCGGCCTGATCTGCGGCCTGCACGACCCAGTGGTAAATCTGTCAATGGGCCAGACGGCTGAAAACCTGGTTTATCAGTTCGGTCTTAATCGGCAGGAAATTGATCGCTATGCCCTCACCAGCCACCAGCGGCTTGCTAACGCCCAGGATAAAAAGCATCTTGAAGAACTGGTGACAGTCTATGACAGGGCAGGTAAGTTCTATGAAAATGATGACGGACTGCGGCGCGAAAGCACGATGGAATCACTGGCCAAACTGAAACCGGTATTTGATCGCAAATACGGCAAAATCACTGCGGGTAACAGTGCCCAGATAACCGATGGCTGTGCCCTGTTGATACTGGCCAGCGAAAAGGCCGTCAAGCAGCATAAATTGCCGGTACTCGGCCGACTGCGTGATAGTGAGTGGGCGGCACTCGACCCGGCGATCATGGGACTGGGGCCGGTACATGCTATAACACCGTTGTTGAAACGACAGCGTCTGAAGATAGATGATATCGATTTCTGGGAAATCAACGAAGCCTTTGCGGCACAGGTGCTTGCCTGTAAACGTGCCTGGGCCGACAGTAAATATTGCCGGCAGCACCTGCACCTACGTTCGGCTTTTGGAGAACTGGATGAAAACAAACTGAATATTGATGGTGGCGGCGTCAGCATCGGACATCCGGTAGGTGCCACTGGCGCCCGCATCACACTGCATCTGCTGGAGATACTTAAACGAACTAATAGCAGACGCGGCATTGCCTCGCTTTGTATCGGCGGTGGACAGGGTGGTGCAGTACTGGTGGAGCGTGCTGATGACTGAAAAGAAGATTAAAAGCCAGCCTCTGCACTGGCACACTGAGACCGATGCGGCTAACATCATCTGGCTCTCTCTTGACCGGGCAGACACCAGCGCAAACTCACTCTCACATGCCGTACTTGATGAACTGAAGACTATTCTGGAGAACCTGCATAATCAACCGTCTGATGGGCTGGTTATCCGCTCCGCAAAAAAGAACGGCTTCATTTTTGGTGCAGATATAAATGAGTTCACCGCACTGGAAGATGCCGCTAAGACCATGGCGTTGATCCGTCGTGGCCAGCATGTCATGGATATGATAGAGAGTCTGCCCTGCCCAACACTGGCGCTGATCAATGGCGTCTGCATGGGGGGCGGTACAGAGCTTGCACTGGCCTGCGATTATCGGGTCGCCGATACCGATGCACGTCTCGGCCTGCCTGAAATAAAACTGGGCATACATCCGGGCTTCGGCGGTGTTGCACGCTCTATCCCACTACTAGGTGCGCCAGCTGCAATGGATATTATGCTGAGTGGCCGCACCGTCTTTGCCTCTCCTGCCCGACGTATAGGTCTGCTAGATGCTATCGTTCCGCTGCGTCAAATGGAGTCTGCCGCCAGCCATTTCATCAAAAGTAGGCCCAAAAAGCGCCAGGCGAAATGGTATCTGCAGTTGACCTCACACCCCCTTGTCAGACCGCTATTGGCACGTTATCTGCGCAAGCAGGTCAGTAACAAGGCCCGAAAAGAACACTATCCGGCACCCTATGCATTGATAGATCTCTGGCAGCGTCATGGCAGCAATAAGCGAGCCATGCTGGATGCCGAGGTCACTTCAGTCAGTCATCTAATGATGACACCGACCTCACGCAATCTTGTACGTGTCTTCCTGCTGCAGGATCGCCTCAAGTCATTTGGCAAGGATCCTGCCATAGACAAAGATGCCTTCCAGCATGTCCATGTGATAGGCGGCGGCATCATGGGCGGGGACATCGCTGCCTGGTGTGCCTCACGGGGATTAAAAGTTACACTGCAGGAAACACGTAAAGAAGCCGTTGCCAGTACCTTGCAGCGTGCCGGTAAACTATATAAAAAACGCCTCAGGATAACCCATCGCATTACTTCAGCACTTGATAATATTATTGTTGATCCGGACGGCCACGGACTGAAGAAAGCAGATGTCGTAATTGAGGCCATCTATGAAAACATGGATGCCAAACATGACTTACTGAAATCTGTCGAACCGTTCCTGCAGACCCACGCGCTGCTGGCAAGCAATACCTCCAGCCTGATGCTGGAAGAACTGGATACAGTAATGTCTGAGCCTCAGCGGCTTGTCGGCCTGCATTTTTTCAACCCTGTCGCCCAAATGCCTCTGGTTGAGATCGTCAATGGCGAGCAGACTGCGGCCTTCGTGGCTTCACAGGCAGCATGCTTTGCCCATCGTCTGGGAAAGCTGCCATTGCCGGTAAAAAGTTCTCCCGGCTTTCTGGTCAATCGCATCCTCATGCCTTACCTGATGGAAGCCATGATACTGGTTGAAGAAGGTGTATCTCTGACAGACATCGACAAAGCGGCAACTGATTTCGGCATGCCGATGGGGCCGATCACCCTCGCCGATACCGTCGGCCTGGACATTTGCCTTTCGGTGGCGAATAACCTGTCAGAAAAACTGGGTGGCTCTGTACCCCAGCATCTGATGAATAGGGTAAAAGCCGGCAAGCTTGGCAAGAAAACCGGCACTGGTTTTTATCAATGGAACAAAGGCAAAATCGTTAAACCTGATGGCAATGAAAAAACACTAACTGCTGAGCTCACAGATAGACTGATACTGCGCCTGCTAAACGAATCCGTTGCCTGTCTTCGAGAGGGTATCGTAGAGGATACAGATTTACTCGATGCAGGGGTGATTTTTGGTACTGGCTTCGCACCGTTCCGTGGCGGTCCAATGCGCTATATTAAAGAAACAGGCGAGAAGGCCACTTATAACAAACTACAGCAGCTGTCTCGCCAGCACGGTGAACGTTTCTCGCCTGATGCCGGTTGGGAGTCATTGTTAACAGGTGAATAAAAAGCAAAACGAGAGGGACGCATACTGATGTCAGCCACCGATAGCCGGCAATCTGAACTATCAACTGACACTGACGATGCCGATGGCAGTGATGTCATCCATCCTGATACTGCAAAATCTATATATGGATTAATGCACGAGCGGTTGTTACGTAGCCCGGAACATTGCGCATATCGACAGTTCGATAAAGAAACAGAAAGCTGGCAGGATACCAGCTGGCGTGAGCTGAATGAGCTGATTGCCTGCTGGCATGCAGGGCTTAGCAATGAAAACCTGAAAGCCGGTGACCGAGTCGCTATGTGTATGAACAACTGTATAGCCTGGGTAGCCTATGAACTGGCGGCGCAAAGCCTGGGTCTGGTGACTATCTCTCTTTATTCCACTGACCGGCCAAATAACATGGCCTATATCCTTGAAGATTCAGGTGCACGTGTCTTTCTGGTCGGGCAATCCCGGAAATGGGAAAAGCTGAAAAATACCGGAAAAAAACTACCTGAACTACAAACTGTTCTCTGCCTCTCCAGTTCAACCCCTCAATCAACTGACAATAATGACGAACGCGTTAAGCTGGTTGCGGACTGGCTACCGGACAACGGTACTATCAATGATGCATCTGGAGCGTCAGACAGCCTGGCAACTATCGTTTACACCTCGGGTACTACAGGGCGGCCGAAAGGCGTTATGCTAAGCCACTACAACCTACTCTGGAATGCATGGGCCGGACTACATCATATTATGGTCTACCCAAATGATCTCGCTCTTTCATTTCTACCTCTGTCGCATACCCTTGAGCGAAGTGGTGGTTTCATCCTGCCAATGATGGCAGGGGCAAGCGTCGCCTTTAACCGATCAATACCGGAACTGGCCGAAGACCTGAAAACTATCAGGCCGACCTTCATTGTTTCTGTGCCGCGAATTTTCGAGCGCATTTACATTAAGATTCACGATGGCCTGAAACTGAAACCCGCGCCTGTACGCTGGTTGTTCAAGGCCGCTGTTAATACCGGCTGGAAACGTTTTGAATATCTTCAGGGGCGCCGCCGCAGCAGCATCTGGAAGTTAACCTGGCCCTTGTATGAAAAGCTCTTCTGCCAACGTGTGCAACAGGCATTCGGTGGCCGTCTGCGATTTGCCATCTCGGGCGGCGCACCCCTTTCATTTCCCATTGCACAGACATTTCTTGCGCTTGGGATAAATATACAACAGGGATACGGCCTGACTGAAACCAGCCCGGTAATATCAGTCAACAGCCTGACAGACAACAGACCTGAAACAGTCGGTACCGCAATTCGTGATACTGAAATAAGAATTGGTGAGGACGATGAGCTGCAGGTAAAATCACCGGGGGTAATGATGGGATACTGGAATAATCATACTGCCACCTACCAGAGCATTGATACCGATGGCTGGTTGCGTACTGGCGACAAGGCAAAAATAGATGATGATGGCCACATCACCATTACCGGTCGCTTAAAAGAAATTATTGTGCTCAATACGGGTGAAAAAGTTCCTCCGGCAGACATAGAAATGGCCATCGCTACCGACAGCCTGTTTGAACAGGTCATGGTTATTGGCGAAGGACATCCTTTTCTTTCCGTGCTGGTCGTACTAAATAAACAGCAGTACGAAGGCATACTGAGTAAACGAAAAGGATTATCAGATAAGGATGTCAATTCAACTGAATCAAAAGAGTATTTGCTACAGCGCATCTTCCCCCTGCTGCATGACTTCCCGGGTTATGCACAGGTTTTTGGTATCGCTGTTATTGATGAGCCGTGGACAGTTGAAAATGAATTAATGACACCAACATTGAAGCTGAAACGGGATGTTATCCTGCAGCGTTACAAAGAGAAAATTGATGAGATATATGAAGGACATAAAGCCCTGTAAAATAATGGCTGCCATCAGGCGTGTGGACCAGGTCAGGCTATTAAGCAAATGGACATCCAGTTTTTCTTTATTTTATAAAAACTAAGCTGCCTTTTGTTTAATGGTAGGTGTATTGTTTGTTGAAAAAAGTGTTTTAGTCCATAGTCGTTGAGTCATTGTGATGTGGTAGTAGTGAACACGACTTGTTACTGTCGCAGATGCCTCCGAACTCATGGCCGATCTTGCTTATGGCATGAGATATCTGTTCTTCCTCAAATTCCAGATCGTCTACCTGGAGCATAACAACTTTTCTGGGAATATCGGCGTCCACCTGTTTAACGTGAGGTAGTTTGTCGAGCGCCTCCTTAATGTTTGCAAAACAACCCTCACAGTGCATTGAAGGAATCTTCACTACAATCGTTTTCGTTCCCTGTACCGCTTCATGCTTTGCTTTGCTCTGAGGCATCAACCGTCCGGCGAAGGAGTTCAGCAGTACCGTCGTTACGCTGGCAGCCATCGCGACCATAGCCATCACTGGATGCAGCAGCCCGGTGATCGCCAGTGGTACGCCGATGCCGTTGAAGGTGAACGCCAGCACTACATTCTGCAGCGTCTTACGGAAGCTACTCTTGCCGATGTAGTAGGCATCGACGACACCGCCCAGTCGGTCGCCGATAAGTACAATATCGGCCGATTCAATGGCGATGTCGGTGCCAGCGCCGATGGCGATGCCCACGTCCGCCTGCATCAGGGCCGGGGCATCGTTAATGCCGTCGCCTACCATCGCTACCCGAAACCCCTGTTGCTGGAGTCGGCGCACATGCGCCGCCTTGTCTTTCGGCAGTACCTCGGCCATAACAGTATCGATGCCCACCTGGTCTGCGACGGCCTGTGTAGTTCGCTGGTTGTCCCCGCTGATCATGACGGGTTCCAGGCCCGCTGCCTTCATCCGGGCAACAGCCTCACGCGCGTCTTCCTTCAAGGTATCGCTGATGGCGACCAGTCCATTGACCCGTTCGTCTGCGATCACGGCCACGACTGTGTAGCCTTTTTCTTCAAGGCGTACCACGGGATCGAGAATTGCTGCAACATCCAAATCCTTACTGGAGAGGAATCGTGGGCTTTCAACACGCACGGCAATACCGTCAACAGTGGCCCGGACACCACGACCAACGGTAGCCTGGAAGTCTGCAACACTCAGACGCTCCAGTCCTTGCGACTTGGCGTGCTCAATGATAGCCCGTGCCAGCGGATGCTCTGAAGCGGACTCTGCTGCCGCCGCCAGGGTTAATACGCGATCTTGTGAGCCGCCGTCGGTAGCCATGACCTCGACCACCGAGGGCTTGCCCAAAGTAATCGTTCCGGTCTTGTCCAGCACGACTTTCCTGACATCCTTGAAGACCTGGAAAGCCTCACCGGAGCGCATGAGAATACCCTTCTGGGCCGCCATGCCGCCGCCGCGAATCATGGCCAGTGGTGCCGCCATGCCGAGGGCACAAGGGTAGCCCATTACCAGCACCGCCAGTGTGGCGAACACCGCCCGGCTGAAATCGGGCGTCCCCGTAACTAACCACGCACCGAGCGTCCAGATCAAAAAGGCAGCGCCTGCTGCAATCAGCACGCCGGGAACGAAATACTTTAATACCTGGTCGACCAGTTGCATGATACCCGGCTTTAGGGCGCGCGATTCTTCGATAGAACGGGCGATTTGCTGCAGAAAACTTTCTGCGCCCACTTTGGTGGTACGCACCAGCAAAGTGCCGGTCTGGTTTAGTGAACCGCCGATCACCGCATCACCTACGGCCTTATCTACGGGGATCGACTCGCCGGTGACCAGACTCTGGTCCACTGCTGAGGCGCCTTCGGCAACCTCGCCGTCAATCGGGATACTTTCGCCGGGTCGGATACGGACATGATCGCCGATGTTCACCTCTTCTACCGGTATTTCCTGTTCTTGCCCGTCGTGTACCACCCGCGCCATTGCTGGCTGCAAGTCCATGAGCTTACTAATGGCCTGGGAGCTGCGCGTACGCACCTGTAATGATACGTATCCGGAGAGAATATGGTAGACGGTAATAAAAATGGCCGCACCAAAGAAGTCGGCCATGGGCCAGGGTTGAACAAAGAAACCCACGGCCCCGCCAACAAGACCACCAAAGGCACCAAACTCCATGAGCACATGCTGATTCAAAATGCCACGTTTGAGCGAGGCCCATGCCATCTTCAGGATGGGCCAGCCGACACCAAAGACCATGCCGAGACCAAGGGCAGACATTACCCACCTGAACCACGGTTGCTGGAACCCCAGCCACATGGCCGACATAAAACCAAGAGAAACCAGCAAGAAACCACCCGCGAGCAGAAGCTTGTCGCGGTGGTAACGCAGTTCGGTTTCTTCTTCTTCGTAGCCGCGTACCTTGCGCGGGTCGCGGATCGTATAGCCCATATTGCACAAGGTATCACGGAGCTCGGAGGCCGCGACCCTGTCCGGATCATACTGAACCAGCGCCTCCTCGTGGGCCAGGCTGATGCCCACCTCCTTCACCCCATCCATTTGCGTGAGTGCCTTCTTAATAGAGCTCACACAGAATGAACATTGCATGCCACCGATCTTGAGTTGTAATTTATCGATGTGTTCTGTTGTTGATTCCTGCAACAAACATTCTCCTAAGAATTACAGTTAAGGAACCTCTGATTAATTATGCCCTGCCCAAAATGTTGCCAGTTCCAGCAGGGATAATATTCCAGGCAAACGCAGTCGTCCATCCTGTCGTCGTTGGTAGTCTTAACGAAAAAAAACTGTCGGGTGGAATACAACATCACCTATGACTAATCAGGTGTGATCAGATAGAATCCATTGATCATTGCGGGTGTCGTATAATGGCATTACCTTAGCTTCCCAAGCTAAAGACGTGGGTTCGATTCCCATCACCCGCTCCACACTACTCCTAAATAAAATTAAAAAAATCGCATGAAAATTTTATTTACCTTGATATTAACTGCAGCACTATCTTCCTTTCTCCTATCGTTGTGTGCTTTTGCAGGTGCTGAAAGTGGCATCTAAGTCGGTACTGATGTGGGTAACTCAAACATCAAAGGTCCCATCAGCGAGAAATATTTCGGTACTGATGAACTGGGCGATAAAACTCAGATCATCCCTTTTGCTGCGCGTGCATGTGGCGATCATCATAACAGTGGTGTCTTCTATCCCCAGTACTTCACATGCTGCAGAAATGCTGTACATGAAGCTGTGGAAAGAAAACAGTCAATACCATTTACGCTCGTCAACTACTATTAAGGCGCCACCCGAACTCATCTTTAATGTGCTAGTTGATTACAATAATTTCTATCGTCTGTCCGGTGGTATAAAAGAAACACGCTATTTGCAACCCGACCCGGATGGGACGCCTGTCGCATTCACACTGGTCGAAAGCTGCGTGCTGTTTTTTTGCAAACAGGTTAAAAAAACCGATCGAGTAATAATTAAGTCAACCAGTGAGATTGTTCTCGAAGCCGATCCGGCCCGTAGTGATTTTAAATTTATGCATAGTCGCTGGACTATAAAAAAATACGGCAAACAAAGTCTGCTGACCTATGACATGGATATGCAGCCTGACTTCTGGATTCCACCGTTCATTGGCACATGGGCACTTGAACGTAAACTTCACACTACAGCCATAAACATGGCTCAGCGTCTGGAAGAAATGGCCGCAACCGGTACGCCACTAAGTGATTTTAAAATTAAGTAATTTCCAGCAACATTTTCTGACAGTGCGTTATACTGAATTCACAAGCAGCTAAAAAAAGTGCATTGATTAGGGCATCCTAATCAGCAACAGGAAAGAGTAGACAGGGAGCCTCTATGGAAAATATTCAGCAAGTTTCCGCCAACACCTCAAATCAAACAATCCTTTACATCCTCGACACCAATGTATTAATACACGACCCCGCTGCCATACTCGAATTTGAAGAACACCATGTCATCATTCCGATGACCGTACTGGAAGAACTGGACAAGCTGAAGAGCGGTCGCCAGGCAATCGCCGCAGACTGCCGCCAGGCTATACGCGGGATAGATGAAATCCTTGGCCGTGCATCGCCTGATGAAATCGAAAAGGGCATCCCCATTCAGCGCGGTGACAAAGGTCCTGACCATGGCTCCCTGTCTATATTGATGACGCATGCACCGGACAATCTAGCGATACTTCCAGCTAATCTTAATGACAATAAAATTATTAATGATATCTGCCTGTTAAAAGAGAACAGACCCAATCAGCGCACCGTATTAGTCACCAAAGACATCAATATGCGACTTAAGGCACGTGGCTGTGGCATAGAATCAGAGGACTACCACAATGACCAGCTGGTCTCTGACATCAACCTGCTTGATGCTGGCTACCTTGAATTTGAGGGCAGTTTCTGGGATCACATAGAAAATGTTGAAACTGAACAGCAATCCGGCCGTACCTTGCACAGAATTACAAAAACAGAGTCTTTACAGGAAATATATCCAAATAATTTTATCGTCGATGAGCAGGGAATGATTGCACGCGCCGTCGAGGTGACAGATGACACGGTCACGCTTCTTCATATGGAGCACACTCGTTTCTTACGGCAGGAAGCATGGGGGCTGCGCCCGAGAGATGTCTATCAGGCGATGGCATTGAATCTACTGCTTGACCCTGAGGTACATCTGGTAAGCCTGACCGGTTCTGCAGGTTCAGGAAAAACCATACTGGCACTCGCTGCTGCCATCGAGATGACCGTAGCAAGCAAGCTGTACCGTCGCATTATCGTTACCCGCAGTACTCAGGGACTGGATGAAGATATTGGCTTTCTGCCTGGAACTGAGGAAGAAAAAATGGAACCCTGGCTAGGCGCTATTACTGATAACCTGGAAGCATTGCATTATGATGATGAAGATGCTGAAGGGAGTATCGATTACATCCTTAAAAAAGTACCTTTGCATTTCAAATCCCTTAATTACATACGAGGACGCAGCTTTCAGCACAGTCTGATACTTATTGATGAATCGCAGAACCTGACACCGCACCAGATTAAAACCATTGTCACTCGTGCAGGCAATGGCTCAAAAGTTATCTGTCTTGGTAATTTATCCCAGATCGATACACCTTATCTCAGCGCAACAAGTTCAGGGCTCACCTACCTGATTGAGCGTTTCAAAGGCTTCCGCCATGGTGGAAGCATCCGGTTACAGGGGGTTCCCCGCTCATTACTTGCGGAGTATGCTGAGACTAACCTATAAGGAGCCTCTAATATTCCTGAATTAATAGAGGTTCCCTTAAGGATATATAGTGCTAAAATATCCGGGCTGGGCCAGAGCAGTAAGACTCTGATTCTGCTTTAAAAACCACACTACAGGATGGTTCGTATAGAAATTTTCATCTATTCCTCAATGGCAGCATCCTCACACAAAATCAACACATGACACTTTTTGGTGTAATCTACGCATAAATCGGATAAATGATTTTCAAACAAATGAGAATGTAATGTTTTTCGACCCTAAGGATGAACTCAACAAAGACCTCAAGGACAGCCTGGTTGAGCTGTCAAAAGAATTGCTGTATGGCGATGAGGGAATGATGGCCAGTTCCATAGGAAAATGGATCACCTACCACATGCTTTTTGCTAACGACACCACAGCAGGTAATAGTTCCATCGGCGGAATGGAAGTTGCTCACATAGAGAGTATCGAAGATTTTCTCAATAGCGGTAAAGGTAGCCAGAACTGGAAACTGTTCGAAACCATTAGCCAGGAAACAAAATTAGAATGGATAGCACTGATTCTAAAACAGATCATCAACGGTGAAATACAGGTTGATAATGAACTACGCCGGTATGTAAGCAGCATTGTAGACCAGCCAAAACTCGTTAAGCATATAAACGATGATATCGAAAGCTACACAACTACGCGTAAAGACTGGCTTGAGTCCTATATTGATCTACCGGTCATGCCAGTTATCATGAAATACCGGAGCGTCGCCTCAAACCTTGATTCACACGAACAGCAGAAAAAGATAGAGCAACAGGAGTTAATGAACAAAGCTGAAGATGCGAACTCACGCGTTAAAATGACTCTGCAAAAATTTGGCAAGCTCGAAAAACGCTATGAAATTGATAATGTGGACAGCATCCTGGATATGCTGGAGGAAGTGATCAATGAACCTGAAATAAGTGAAAATGACGTGGCAAATTTTATCCTGATGAATGCCCCGCGCTTTGATGAGGATGTTCGTTATCTGCTTACCACGCGCTTTCCTGTTTCCCAGGTTCCCTGATAAGGTAGAGTAAAAGCCGGCACGCAATTCGATGCCCCGTCCGCACGGTAATATAGCGAATTTCAGTCCAGGTAAAGACTGACGACTACAGGGTAATCCATCAACTTAAGGAACCTGTAAAAAGACCGTTTTTGCGCATTCAGACACACTAAACAAATGGATTGGCTTCATTAGAAATGTCTTATTTAACCTGTCAGGATATTTAACACTTCTTAAATTTAATGACTGTAACTCATTGTAATTATATGGTGGAATGGAAATTGCATATATAATAGTTATGCTTTACATCATATAGTGTCATAATGATAAAATTGACACGCAAAAACGCGCTTAGGGAATGAGCCTCAATTTCTTCCCTGAGATATAGCAGCACTCACTAGATGAATAGAACGCCGCCCGCAAAAGTACTCCTGGTGGACGACAAACCGTATGACGGCGATCTTGCCGCCCTCGTTTTACAACACCACCTGCCTCACGCAGAGTTGATAATCGTTGAAGATGCGATTGAGTTTGCTGAGCACCTGGCACTGGGAGGATTTAACCTGGTTATCACCGAGCGGCATCTGAAATGGGCGGAAGGCAACCGCGTCCTCGAGAGCATCAAACGTCTTTACCCTGAATGTCCGGTAATCTTCTTTTCTGCCGAAAAGGCCCCACCCGGCAGCAACGAAAAGAACACTAAACAGCCCGATGCTCAGATCAAAAAAAGCAGCGCCGGATTCCTGCATCTGCCTGTTACTGTCAATCAACTATTGCAACCCAGAGAACCCTCTGCAGATGAAAACAACGCAGCCGGCCCACTTATGGACCGCTTACCCGTTGGTATTTTCTCACTCAACCAGGAAGGCGAACTGAACTGCCTGAACAGGGCCTGCAACAAAATTTTCAGACTTGATTCTAACGATAAAGAACCCCCTCTACTGCAAAACCTGCTAGCTGACGATGCGGCTCGGGAAAAAATTAACCATGTCTTGCAGCAGGGAGAAGCTGTCAACGACCTCGATGTACAATTGTGTTTTGGTGATGATACCCCTTACTGGGTCCGTCTTGATCTGTGGCCAAATGAAAAAGCGGTTGACGATGGGACACATCATTTCGAAGGGAGTGTCTCCGATATTTCTTCCTTCAAAGATGCAGTCTCCAGTCTGTCCCGCAATGCCGCTGAACTCAGTCGCTCGAATGCGGATCTTGAGAAGTTTGCCTACGTCACCTCGCATGACCTGCAGGAACCCCTGAGTTACATATCGCGCTATGCTAATCTTCTTCACGAACGTAGCGACCTGGACGATGATTCAGAACGTTTTATGGAACATATTATCGATAGTAGTCAGCGCCTGCAATCCATGGTCGATGATATTCTTGAATACTCTCGTGTCGGCACACAGGACAATGATTTCGAGCTTGTGAATTTTGGTGATCTGGCAGACACGGCGGCCAGAAATATGGAAAAGGCCTTCCAGGAGAAGCATGCCAGTTATAAACGTGGTGAACTACCTGTGTTGCGCGCAGACAGCCGGCAGATTAAACAACTGTTCCAGAACCTGTTCTCAAATGCGTTAAAATTTCATGGTGACAGGCCACCCAGAATACTGGTCACGGCAAAAGAGAAACCAGAACACTGGGAGTTCGCCGTTCAGGATAATGGCATTGGTCTTGAGAAGAAAGACCGCAAACGAATATTTGATATGTTTCAGCGTTTACATACCAGTGAGGAATATCCCGGAACGGGTATTGGACTGGCCGTATGCCGAAGTATCGTGGAGCGGCATGGAGGCACCATACGGGTAAAATCCATTCCCGGAAAAGGATCAATATTTGCCTTCACAATACGCCACAAACCCCCTTCCAGAGAGGCTTGATGAGGAATCCGGCATGAGTAGTGAAAACTGCACCGAACTAACTGTACTACTGATCGAAGACCGAATCGCAGAAGTAGACTACATTCGTGAGATACTTTCACAGGTGCAGAACTGTCACTTCTCCATCACCCATACCGATCGCCTCGACAAGGGCCTTGAGTTACTCGAACAGATACATGTCGATGTTCTTCTTCTCGATCTCTGTCTGCCAGATAGCACCGGATACAAAACATTCCAGACAGCACACAATAGTTTTCCTGCTGTGCCGACCATACTCATCACCAACATCAACGACGAAACACTGGCTGTGCGCGCCGTACGTGAAGGAGCTCAGGACTATCTGATCAAACGCAAGATGGACAGTGAACTGCTCTCCCGCGCCATACGCTATGCTATCGAGCGCCAGAATGCTGAAGAAGCCCTACGCATCAGCGAGGAGCGTTATGCCCTGGCCGTGCGAGGAGCGAACGATGGTATCTGGGACTGGGATCTCGACAAAGGAAACGCCTATTACTCGGAACGCTGGCATAGCATTCTGGGATTTGATGAAAAACTGCCTGCCACCATCAACAGCTGGACAGATCGTATACACAAAGATGACAAGGCGGACTTTAATCGTGCCCTGGAGGCGCACCTGGCAGGTAATTCCTCCCATTTCTCACATGAATACCGTATCCTGACAAAAGATCATCAATATATATGGGTATTAAGTCGCGGTATTGCCGTGACTGACCATGATGGCCATAACATGCGTATGGCAGGCTCCATCACTAACATCAGCAAACGCAAGGAGGCAGAAGGCCAATTGGTCCATGATGCCCTGCATGATCATCTCACTGGCCTGCCAAACCGTAACCTGATGACCGACCGACTGGATCATGCCATTCTACGTATACAGGGGCGAGGCGAACATACGATTGAATTTGCCCTGCTGTTTCTCGACCTTGACCGCTTCAAAAATGTCAATGACAGCCTGGGACACAGTGTTGGCGACGAGCTGCTGGTACTGATTGCGAATAAACTGAGGGAGATTGTCCGCCCGGGTGATACGGTTGCCCGACTGGGTGGTGATGAGTTCGCAATTCTGCTAACAGAATTGAATGACCTGTCAATGGTGACCCATGTGGCAGATCGAGTATTGACGGAATGCGCCACGCCCGTCGTAATCAACACCCACGAAATCTGCACCACCGTCAGCATCGGTATTGCTTTGGGAACAAAACGTTACACATCCTCTCACGAAGTGCTGCGTGATGCGGATATTGCTATGTACTGGGCCAAGTCCGAAGGCAAGGCATGCTATGAAATTTTCGATAGAGAGATGCACAGTCGCGTGGTTAAGCTACAACGGCTGGAACTCGAATTGCGTCAGGCTGTCGATAAGCATGAGTTTATCCTTCACTATCAGCCTATCGTTTCATTATCTAATAACAGCATGGTGGGTTTCGAAGCCCTGGTACGCTGGAATCACCCTGTGCGTGGTCTGGTGGGACCAGCAGAATTCATCAGTACTGCGGAAGAAACCGGCCTGATAGTACCGCTAGGGTGGTGGACATTGCGAGAGGCCTGCCATCAGGCAAAGGAATGGCAGCGTGAATTCCCATCGGACCCTCCACTCTCAATCAGTGTCAACATATCAGGCAAATTATTTAATCAACCTGATATGATCACCTGCCTGCGCAATGTACTAACGGAAACAGACCTGCCCGCCACCAGTCTACGCATGGAAATCACCGAAAGTGTGTTGCTGGATCATGCCGATGAATCTTTAGCCAAGCTTGACGAACTGCGCAATCTCGGTGTCGGCCTGCATGTGGATGATTTTGGCACAGGCTATTCCTCATTAAGTTATCTGCAAAAATTTAAATACGACACACTTAAGATCGATCGCTCTTTTGTCAATCAGATGGACAGCGATAAGGGTTCGGGGGCAATCGTCCAGACCATTATTGCACTGGGTAAGCTACTGAACATGAACATCATTGCTGAAGGTGTCGAAAATCGCACCCAACTTGAGCGTCTCAGAGAGCTGAAATGCCCTCAGGTTCAGGGATTCCTGTTTTCCAGACCGGTGGATTCGGAATCTGCCTCACATATATTAAGTACTCCTGATAAATTTTCTGGCGAATATCTCATGTAGCCAGGGAGTACTATCCAGGTATGGCTATATAATGAGAAAAACCACAATAATGGTATCTCTAAATCACTAAAACAGGCCTAAGCGGTTGACTGTGGTAGCGATATAATCACAGTATGAATATCGCTGACAGACTACTTGACTGGCACAAACACCATGGGCGCCATGATTTACCCTGGCAGGTTCGCGGGGACCCCTATTCAGTCTGGGTTTCCGAAATCATGTTGCAGCAAACTCAGGTAGCAACCGTAATACCCTACTATGAACGTTTTATTGGTCAGTTACCTCAAATTCAGGATCTGGCCGACGCGAAGCCGGATCTGGTGCTACATCTCTGGAGTGGCCTGGGTTACTACGCGCGGGCCAGGAACCTGCACAAAACATCACAAATCATCATGGATCAATATGGCGGCAAATTCCCGGTAAATATTAATGATCTTATTGCACTGCCAGGTATAGGAAAGTCCACGGCCGGTGCCATACTGGCACAAAGCCTGGGGCAGCCACACCCCATTCTGGATGGCAACGTCAAACGGGTATTATCACGCTATTTTCGCATTGACGGCTGGCCCGGACACCGAGACACAGAAAAAAGGCTCTGGCAGCTCAGTGAAGACCTTACACCATCAACCAACGTTGCCGAATATACCCAGGCCATTATGGATCTGGGCGCAACTGTATGTACACGCAGCAAAGCTGCATGCAGCCAATGTCCCTTACAGAACTCATGCCAGGCATTACTAAATGACGAAGTAAGTATTTACCCATATAAGCGTCCAAAGAAGACCCTGCCAGTTAAAGAAACAACATTTCTATTCGTAAGAAACAAGCAGGGTGAAATCTACCTGACACAACGCCCACCCAGTGGAATCTGGGGAGGATTATGGTGTTTACCTGAACTTCGACCTGAAACAGGGACTACGGATACTGAATGGCGCATAAAAAATTTTCCCGCTGACATAGCCACAGAGCCGCCCCTGCCTGTAGTACGCCATACCTTCAGCCACTATCACCTGGACTTCACCGTAATACCCGCAACGCTCAAAGGGAACCACCGGGCCGGAATCAGAGAAACTGCCCCTGCCATCTGGTATAACCCTGCAAAACCAGCCAAACTGGGACTGGCAGCCCCAATAAAGAAAATCATCAACGAAACAGAGGTTTAGTGTAGTGTTCCATATAATTTGGCGATTAAGAGGCTCACAAATGGTTCAAGACAAGACGCAGTTCGCAGGCAATGGTAATTCCCTTGGCAAAAACTGTAACGCAGTATTGAACCATTTGTGGGCCTCCCTTCGGGCGTGGCGAGAAACCGTCATCTACGGCGTTAGGTTCCTAGCAAAGGGAACAACCATTCGCTACGAAACCTGCCTTGTAGCTAACGGTTTCTCGTCACGCTTAATCGTCAAATTACATGGAACACTACACTAGCATGGCTAAAACAGTCAATTGTGTAGTCCTTGGCAAACCAGCAGAAGGGCTCGAACGCAGCCCCTACCCAGGCGAACTAGGACAGAGAATTCTTGAAAATGTCTCACTGGAAGGCTGGCAGCAATGGATGAAGCACCAGACCATTCTGATCAACGAGAATCAGCTCTCTTTATTCAAACCGGAAGCCCGTAAATTTCTCGAGCAGGAAATGGTGAAATTCTTTTTCGAAGGTGGAGCCCAGTTACCCGAGGAATTTGTCACACCACCGAAAGAAGGGAGCTGAAAATCCGCTTTTACAATCGGCGCCCGCACGCATATAATCCCGCCGTCTTCCCGATGTGGCCAGGTAGCTCAGTCGGTAGAGCAGTGGACTGAAAATCCTCGTGTCGGCAGTTCGATTCTGTCCCTGGCCACCATATTTTTCAATAAGTTACGTAACAGTACTTTTCGATCAGCACCCTGCGCATCGGGCTCTCCAGCATGCACTGCTCACCATCAGCCAGAAGTTATGACACAATCGTGAGCAAATCACTGCAGCACCGGACGCATATATGATTCCTTAGTGTAATCTGGTCCAATGAAACTCCACATCCTGAATGACCTGCACATTGAATTCGACGACTTCGATCCCTCGGTAACAGATGCCGATGTCATAGTCCTTGCAGGCGATATTGGTGTGGGTATGAAGGGTCTACACTGGATAGAAAACCGGTTTCCGGACAGGCCGGTAATCTACGTACCCGGCAACCATGAATTTTATCACCATGACATTGCCCTGATGGATGAGATGAAAGCCAAGGCTCCGGAAAATATCCATGTGCTGAATGACGAACAGATAGTGATTGATGGTGTACGATATCTGGGCAGCATCCTGTGGTCAGACTTTGCACTGTTTGGAGAGGCGGATAAGTTCTTTGCCATGCAACAGGCACGACAACAGATGACGGATTTTTCCATCATTCAGAACGACGGTCAGCAATTCACCCCTGAGGATGCCATAAAACTGCACACAGCCAGTCGCGACTGGCTAACAGCAATGCTCAATAAACCCTTCGATGGCAAAACCGTAGTGGTAACTCACCATGCCCCCTCTTCCCGGTCAGTGCACCAGCGATATGCTCGCAGTTTGTTAACTCCAGCTTTCGCGAGCAATCTGGAAAATCTCATGTGTGAAGATCGAGTTGCACTCTGGGTTCACGGCCACATGCATGAATCGTTTGATTATGAGATCTATGGCACGAGGGTAGTTTGCAATCCTCGAGGCTATGCCCCGAGGGCCTTGAACTCGGAATTCAAGCCAGAATTTATCGTGGAAATATAAGCTTACCGTGGCGATTAGGAAAACTTTTCTGGGAAACAGCGCAATCGGGCATTCTGGTTTAAAGATTATATAACTATTTTTGACCAGCAAATGAGGACTAGATAGTTTAGAAAAAAACAGGCAGAGAGGGATGTCCAAATACAAGCAGATTAAATCAGTCGCCCATAATTTTTCCCATTCCTTCACTAGCATGATGAACTGGGAGGAACGTATTTATGTGATGGACAGACTTATCTCAGTAATGAGTAAAAACGGCATTGACGAAATATCGCTTGATATTATTCATGTCCGCCTTGATCCAGAAATAACAAATACGGAAGAAATCATGGATTCGGTAAACCATTACTGTAATATATTCTTTCCGAGGCTATTAGTATCTCATGGGCTCTCATCAGACTACATCAAGAACGCGAGGATGACACTCTGGTTTAATTTCTCCGGCATACAGCCTCAAGAAGGAAGCAAAGATACTATGTTGGTTCCATACAAATGCCAAACTATCATTACTGATAATAAAAACAGAACCCATATTGGAGAAGTTAACGATCATGAGGCAACGCATTCAGAGTTCATCTTCGCAGAATAAGTAAGCACACTTTTTCCATTCATTTGCTCATAAACCTGGATTATATTAACGATGGGACAGGGAGTAATAACAAAGTGCAGCACATGTCATTCTGAGAAAGAATACCTTCTTGGCGTTGGTATGATGTATTCATCACTCAAAAATGTTACTGGTAGCGTTCACTGGATAAATAGAAGAGAAATTGATGAATTCTCACGTAATGTAAAAATCATTCGTGAAGAGTTCGAACATCGGTTGTATTTCTGTGAAAAATTCCTGGTTCCTCATTCTCGATTCTTGATCAGACTTGAAAGAGAGGATGGGGAGATTTTTGAAACTATATTCAAGTGCCCGAAATGCGGGTCCAGAATGATCCAGGGAGACTTTTATTTCACCAACTATGCCTGCAGTAATTGTGGACAAAAAACACTTTCTGCTATAGGTGATATGTTTTGGGATTAGGACAATAATTCTAATAAAGCCTCTCGGATATCATAAACTACCGCTGTATTGAAATAAAGGACGCAGCCTGACTCCAGTATTTGGTTGGATGTAAATTAACGCCATCAATTCCAATCTACATCTTGAAATAACCTTCTAACGGTTTGGTTACTCACATAATCGCTTAAGATATGCCAAGCGCTATTGTCATATCTTATCCTCCCAGCGATTATACTTGTATGTATTTTCAACTCATTCGCAAGCTCTTTTACAGCCAAATCTGATTGAAAAATAAATGCATCATGGGTCATATATTCATTAGGTATTAGAGCTTCACGCGCTATTTTATCTGCTTCTTTCTCATTTGGACTATCTAGATGATCTTCTTTATTGCCACCAAAATAATCAATATATAAATCATTATCACTATGCAAGTGTTTCCATATATGTGCAAGTTCATGCAATAAAGTAAACCAAAAATTATCGACCCTATCATATAATAAAGTTAAACCAACAATAGGCATGCCTGACGTGGTCATTAATGACGCGCCATTAAACTTAGTTCCCGTTAAAGTTTTTTCAATTATTAATGAAATACCATGATCAGCGAGATAACTTTTTGCTCTTAATGGGCCATCATCGAACCTACTAAGCTGAGCAACTTTTCTTAAAAATCCAAAACTCATTAATTCAGAGTTATATTTTTTGGGACAACACTCAGCAACAGCTCTACTTAGCACCCTTATACTCCAAGCCAACAAAGCATAATCATTTGTTAAATAATTTGTATTTTTGTGAAAGGTTTTACGTAAAAGTACTTTCTGAGGGATATCTTTACTTCCAATTAAATTTATAAATCGTTCAAAAATATCTTTGGGTTTTTTAAGAAGTTCATTATTCTCGGCATCTATCCATTTTCGCGAAACAATTTCCCCCAAAGGAAATGCACGCCAATCTAATGAATAATTATTTTCATCTAATGCTTGAGAAAATGAATCCAGATCATTCCTAAAACCAACATCAACACTGTACTTAACTTCATCGTTAATGAGGCTTTTCAATTTATCAATATTCATAAAAAATACCTTATTATATTTACGATAACCATTCAGTAGCTCGCTCTTGTGACATTTCGAAATATCTCATTTTATTATTATCATCTATTCCAAAATCTTTCATATTACATGTAATTTTATAAAAACCTTCGGCTTGTGGTAATGAGTGAAGACCTATTCGGCCATCCATTCCTTCATCAATACTAATTTTAATTGCATGAGTGATAAGAGCTATTCCTATACCACCATATTTTTGATTTGAAATTTCCTTTCTGTTCCAAGGTGCAGATGAGATAAACTTAATGTAGACAATACCTGTAGGTTTTTCAGTAATTATGCGGGATGAATATTTTTCAGACACGTCAAAATATCCCAGCCCTTGTATCTCACCGCCACATATAATAGAACAACCTGAATAACCAATAGTGAAGGATAGATGTTTGTATTTCTTTTTCCAGTCCCAGTTAGCATCTTGAATCATCAGCTCGCCAGCTTCAGCAAATAATTTTTCATGATCATACTTTTCAGTACCGTATTGATGTTTTTCCTTAAGCTTAGACAGTTGCTCTTGTAAAATAGGTTTCCAGCTTTTTTCTACATCATTCACATGTTGCTCAAGAACTTTATGGTGAAGCTGAGCTTCTTCAAACTCACCCGTATGTAAGTTTTTTAGCAACCATGGAGATGTATCTTCGCTCACAAGACCATGAGTTCTGATTTTTCTTTGCTGACAGGGTTCTCCATATAGAGCTTTTCTCCAGCATCTATTCTTGAATCAATTGACTGATAAAGTCTAATGGACTGCCGTACTAACGCAGTCTTACTCAAGCCTTTTTTCTCGCAAATTGCTTCAAGTATATTCATTTCAGAATCATTCAGATTAATCGTCATTGTTCGTTTTTTAATCATTTATCGCCTCCGAGCTACTTACAACATAGCTAATTAACAGCTAAATATCCAATTAATATTAATTATTTATCAATTAAATATTAGCTTTTCTCTTGACTTGAATACAATAATAGCTATTATAACCATAATTGCTAGCTAATTTTTAGCTAAATATACTTCAACGAGGAATAAAACCATGAAACAACACAATGATGACAAATGTAAACCAAACCAGAATGTAAAAGTGTTATTAAACGGGGACAAAGTAAAGATAAAGTCAGGTACATACATAGTAAGCGACCTCAAAGCCTCTCTAGGTACCCCCAGCGATTATGAGTTAGAAATTGTAAAGGACGGTGAACTTATTCCTCTTTCAGACAATGATGAAATAACTATTTGTGGCAAAGAAGTATTTATATCACATGTAAAATGCGGCGGATCCTCATAATGATTCAAGAAAATAAAATTGATGCTCTGACTTCATTATGTCCAGATGTCGCTCTTATTAAAGATGCAGGAATTGACTATATCAGCCTTCCTAAGCTTACGTTCAAATCTGAAAATACAGTTCGCACGATGGATGCTCTCCTTTGTCCAGTAAGGCATAGTGGATATGCTACTCGACTATTTCTATCTGAAAAGATACCTGGTCGAGGTTGTAACTGGACAGTCCACTCTATCCTTGGCCGAACCTGGCATACATGGTCATGGAATAATGTCCCAGACACTTTGAGCCCAGCTCAGATTTTGTCAGCCCATATTAGGGCATTGCAATGAAAATCGAATTTAGGATGACATTAAACTTGCTCAATCGTATCCATGAGCAACTTTCACTTCCTCACCCATTTACTTCAGAACGAGTAGGCTTTATCTCATGTGGTGTGAGTAAATTACCTAATAATGGTTTATTAATCCTTGGTGAAACTTATTTACCTGTATCAGATGAAGATTATATTGATTCTTCTCATTTTGGTGCATTAATGGGGTCTCAGGCCATAAGAAAAGCACTACAGTTTTCATATTCAAATCACAGAGCAATGTTCCATGTACACCGCCATGAACACAATGGACGCCCACAATTCAGCTCCATTGATCTGCGTGAAAGCGCTAATTTCATTCCAGATTTTTGGAACGTACAGCCAAAGATGCCACACGGCATAATCGTATTGAGCCATGACTCGATGTCAGGTCTATGCTGGCATCCAAATCACGTGAAAAAAATACCTATTAGCCAGTTCTCAATCATAAAACAAACGAATTCTAATATCTGGTGACTAGAATGAATGAACGATCAATACGTCAAAGTTTTCTTGGTGTGAAAAGTAATGAAATATTCTCCACATCACCAATCGCAATTATTGGGCTCTGTGGAGGTGGCTCACATATAGCTCAACAACTTTCTCACATAGGATTTGAAGACTTAATAATAATTGATTTTGATGAAGTTGAACCATCAAACCTTAATCGTATGATAGGTAGCTGCCCTCAAGATGCAAAAGACCATTCTCTTAAAATTGATGTAATAGAAAATCTAATTAGATATATAAACCCGAATACAAAAGTCACAAAAATATCGGGGAAATGGCAAGAACATCTTGATGTCCTACGTAAGTGTACTGCTATCATGGGCTGTGTAGATAGTTATATTACACGTGATGAACTAGAATGCTTCTGTAGACGATTCCTAATCCCGTATATAGACATTGGCATGGATGTTCACAAATCAGATACAGGATTTTATATATCAGGACAAATAATCACTTCACTTCCTGAATCATTATGTATGAGGTGCTTAGGCTATATTAGTGAGGAACGATTAGCTGAAGAAAACAAAAATTATGGGGATGCAGGAGGAAATCCTCAAGTAATCTGGCCAAATGGCATTCTTGCATCAATAGCCGTTGGGCAACTCGTTAAACTTTTATCACCGTGGAACTCAGAACTTAGCCTATCCCCTATGATTGATTATGATGGTAATAAGCAATTTACAATGGAGAGTACTAAGCTTTCAATCCTAAATGAACGCACTTGCACCCACTATCAAAATAGCCAGCTTGGAGATCCATTTTTTTCAACAAATATCAAATAAAAAAACAGCGGGAGCAGACTCGATAGTAAAAAATATTCACCACTTCAAAAAGTTCTACTTCGTCTATCGTCGATCACTGGCTAACTACACATAGGACATTACCTCGCTAGAAAATGCTGGGAATGCCCAGATAGAACATTGCGTGGAAGATGTACCGTTTAACACCTTCATGTACATAATATAAAATAATTCAGGTAATTGGCGTGGCTATAACACCATACTCTTCTATGCTCAATCGAGTCTGCCCCCGAAGGTTTTGTTTGAAGTAAATATAAAAAGTTTTTCTCTAACTTTGCTAAAATTCCCGCCTAACGCGGAGACAAAATGGAACAATCGCAACTCAGCTGGATAACCGGATATATCTGGGGTATCGCCGATGATGTCCTGCGCGACCTCTATGTGCGCGGTAAATACCGTGACGTGATCCTGCCGATGACGGTTCTACGCCGTTTTGATGCCGTACTCGAAGAGACTAAGCAGGAAGTTCTCGATATGAAGAAGTCCCTGGACAAGGCAGGTGTGGTTGAGCAGGATCAGGCTTTGCGGCCAGCCGCCGGTCA